>JAZQXS010000255.1:0-25764 GCA_045633025.1 Eubacteriales bacterium
GTAGAGAGAAAATAGAAGATTCGAGGGATAATACGAATCCTCAATCAAAATCTTGAAAGTGAATTCGTTCCCTAAATAACCCAGTGGGCAGGGACCCACGGTGATGGCCAAAACCCTTCTGTCAAACAGAAAACCAAAACAAAAATTATGTGTTTTTGAAAGTTTAGGGGATTCTTAAGGACCCCGCAAACTTCGCCGCAGGCGAATTTGCCCCGAGCAACGCGAGGAGGTTTTCAAAGGGTCCTTAAGCCGCCGGAGGCATGAATGTTTTTATCAGGAATTAGTAATGGTATGTATTCTCACGCCTCGCCCCAATACTTCCGATCCAGCGACCGAAGCTGAATGGCCTCGGCGATATGCTCCGCTTGAATGATGGGCGACTCGGCCAGGTCGGCGATGGTGCGGGCGACCCGCAGGATACGGTCGTGGCCTCGCGCGGAGAGACCGAGAGAGGTGAAGGCGGCGCGGAGGAGGGCGGAGGCGTCATCGGTCATGCCGCAGTAGCGGCGGATGGCGGCGGGGTCAAGCTGGGCGTTGCAGAAGGGGCGCTTGGTCTGCGCCGTGTCCTCCCGGGGGAGGGCTTGGTCGGCCTCGGCCATGCGGCGGGCGGCGTATTCCCGCGCCTTACAGACCCTCGCGCGGACGTCGGCGGAGCGCTCTGTCGCGGCGGGATCCTCCTTGGCGGAAAGCTCGTCGTAGGTCAGGGAGGGAAGCTCGATCTGGATGTCGATCCGATCCAGCATAGGTCCGCTGATGCGGGACATATACCGTTGCACGTCGGCCGGCTTGCAGGTGCACTTGCGGGAGGGATCTCCGAAATACCCGCAACGGCAAGGGTTCATGGCGGCCACCAGCATGAACGAGCAGGGGAAGGTGACCCGCCCGCTGGCGCGGGTGATGGTGACCTTTCGATCCTCGATGGGTTGGCGGAGGCCGTCGGTGACCTGCTTGGGGAATTCGGGCAATTCGTCCAGAAACAGAACGCCGTGGTGAGCCAGGGAAACCTCGCCCGGCAGAGGATTGGCGCCGCCGCCGATGAGGCTGACTGCCGACATGGTATGGTGGGGAGAGCGGAACGGGCGTCGGCGCAGAAGGGAGATCCCATCGGGCAGGGTGCCCGCTACCGAGTGGACTTTGGTGGACTCAATGGCCTCGGCGAAGGTCAGGGGCGGCAGGATGGAGGGGAGGCGCTTGGCCAGCATGGATTTACCCGTGCCGGGAGGGCCGATGAGCAGGATATTATGCCCGCCCGCCGCGGCGATCTCCATGGCGCGCTTGGCCAGCTTTTGACCCTTGACATCGGCAAAGTCCACGTCGTAGACGTCGCTCGCCTCCAGGGATGCGGCGGGGCGGGGAAGGGGAGACAGCGCCTTGCGGCCGTTCAGATGGTCGATCAGCGTGCGCATGTTGGAGATGCCGTAGACCGAGATGCCCTCCACCGCGGCGGCCTCGGCGGCGTTTTCAATCGAGGTGTAGAACTCGGTCATGCCTGCGTCGCGAGCCGCCACGCACATGGACAGCACGCCGCGGACAGAGCGGAACTCTCCGGACAGAGACAGCTCGGCCACGAAGCAGCGGTGGGACAGATCCGTCCCGGGGCGAATGATGCCCACGGTGGCCATAATGCCTGTAAGAATGGCGGCGTCAAAGCCGGAGCCCTCCTTGCGGCGGTCGGCGGGAGCCAGATTGACCAGCAGGGCGCATTCCGGGAAGGGGTAGCCGGAGTTCTCGCATGCGGTGCGTACCCGCTCCTTGGCTTCCTTGACGGCGGCGTCGGGCAGTCCCACCAGCTCAAATTCCGACAGCCGATTGGTTCCGTCCACCTCTACGCTGACCACAAAGCCGTCAATGCCGAAGAGACCTGCGCTGTATACGGTTGAGAGCATGATGATATATCTCCTTAAAATCATATGATAGACATTCGAAAGGCTCCGCAAAGACGGGCAACGGAGCGTAGGGCTTGGGGGCGCTTTTTCGGGGGCGTTTGCCTGTCTATGCTCTTTATTGTATCACAAAATCTGTGAAAAAGCAAGTAGTCCTTGCCAAAAAGACGCGCCCAAGGGATAAAAGCGGAGAGATGAGCGTTTGAGGGCAAAGGAATGGAGGGAATACCTACCAAAAACGAGCGGCGAAAACAGGGCATTTTTCACAAACTTTTGTTTTGCTATAAAATATTTACAATCTTAATCGTGAAATCTCTTGACAAGTTGGCCGAAATGGTTTATAATATGTACATTGATTACTGTGATTTGCGGAGGTATCCATTCATGAAAAAGTATTTGGCTCTTGCCATGGTAGCGCTTCTCCTGGTTTGCTCGTTGGCATCTTGTACCAGCGGCTCCGACGGCTCCATCGGCGACTACGCGCCCGAAGTGAACTATTTGAGCACCGAATCCGGCACCTTCTATTTCAAGGAAGCCGAGGGTGACACCGCTATCCTGACCAAGTATGTGGGCATCGCTACATCCGATGATCACGTAAAGATCCCCTCTACCTTTAATGACCGTGTTGTGACCGGTATCGGCGATGGCGCTTTCTACAATCTGGCCGCTATCGTTGAGGTGGAGATCCCCGATTCGATCGTCACCATTGGCGCGAATGCGTTCGCCCGTTGCACGGAGCTGACTCATATCACCATCCCCGGCAGCGTGCTGGCGATCGGTGAGAGCGCATTCCTGGAGTGCACCGCTATGACGAAGGTTGAGTTTAGCTTCGGCTTGGAGACCATCGGCGAGAAGGCCTTCTACGGTTGCTCCGCTCTGACGGATATCAACCTGCCTACCTCCCTGCAGTCCATTGAAAAGGGCGCGTTCGCATTCTGTAAGGCTCTGCCCGAGCTGAAGGTTCCCGCATCCGTCGTGAGCATCGGCGAACTGGCCTTCACCGATTGCGTTGGCATTGAGAGCATCACCTTTGCAAACGCCTCCACCAACATCGGCTTCGGCGCCTTTGAGCACGAGGACGGTACCAACCTGAAGGATAAGTTCGTGACCAATGCTTTGGCCGCTGATTCCAAGGTTATGACCTATGTAAATTCCCTCTCTGATTCCCCCGAGACCGAGCCCGTTACCGAGGAAGTATCTGACGAGGAGTAATTTTCCCCCTCCATAACATGAACCCCTGCGCTTGGCGCGGGGGTTTTGTGTTTTTCTATGAAAATTTCGATATTTTTCCGTATCCCCCTTGATTCTTTTTGACTTTTGTGCTATACTTATTCTGTATGATTTTGTCTATTTGCCGCCGGGTGGCGGTATGGGAGTCCGAGGCCGCGGACGAGTGGCGCGGATGGGGCTCGTATAGAGATTTTGCTATTGTGAAAGGAATTTGGAACCGTGAACGAAACCGTGAAACTGCCCTCGGGGGGAACCGTTACCATCCCCAAGCTGACGCCCGAGGAGGCCGAACGCCGTTGCTATCTCACCCGTGAAATGCTGAACCTGATGCACCTGGCACCGGTGGGACAGCCCGTGGCCTGCGGCGGGGAAGGGGATGAGCTGGTATTCTACTACGATCCCGCCCGCGTGACCGAGGCCGCGCCCGAGCTGTGGTATAAGCCTTTGGTGGAGAGCCATGAGCCTGTGGACGTGATCGAGCTGGAAAGCGGAGCTGAGGTGGAAAAGCTCTCCACCAAGCGCGCCGCCTCCATGGGCTTCTACACCCGCGAGCGCCTGGATCAAATGAATTATGACGTGGTGGAGGAGCCCGTGGCCTATAACCTCCGCTCCGACGGCACCATGATCTATTTCTACGACAAGCGCGCCGCCGTCCGCCGTCCCCTGAAATGTACGGTCTGCGGCAAGGACGTCCGCTATAAGCGCAAGATGTGCCGCGCCTGCTTTGAGCGCGACCTGGCTGTCCGCCGCGCCGAGGGCGACGCCTACCGCGAAAAGCATTTCCATATGGAAAGAGAGCGGGTGCTGTTCTTCGATCTCGAGCTGACCGGTGTGTACGATCATGACGAGATCATTTCGGTATCCATCACCAACGGCGCCGGTGAGGTGCTGATGGATACGTTGGTCAAGCCCCTTCGCAAGAAAAAGTGGAACCGCACCGAAAAGATCCACGGTATTTCTCCCGTTATGGTGCAGAATGCGCCCACGCTGGATGAGATCATCCCCACCCTGAAGGAGATGTTCGCAAACGCCGATAACCTCATCGCCTTCGGCGTGTCCACCGATTACAGCCACATCAAGTACATCTACGAGACCGAGCGGGAGCAGGAGGCCCTCCGCAAAAAGACCCGCTGTTGCGCGCTGGAGTTCGTTCGCTTCCAGAACGAGCACTATCCCGACGATTGCCACGCTTCCCTTATTGACGCCATGCGCACGCTGGGCATCGGCTGGGACGGTATCCCGCACTCCTCCATCGCCGACACGATTGCCTGCATGAAGGTCTGGGAAGCGCTGTTCCCCAACTACTACACCACCCCCATGCCCGAGCTGCCCGATTACAGTACCCTGACCCCCGCCGCCGCCCCCGCCTACACCGAGGCCACCGGTGAATACGTCACCGGTGAAGATGAATACATACGCGCGGAGGATGTCCGTGAGGTAGAGGAGGAGAATTATGTCTGATCTGTTTGGCTTGGAAAAACCCCATAAAATCGCAGACGGGGACGAGGTCTCCCATCTGATCACGGTCTACGACGTGGCGGTGCTGGGTATCGTCCGCGGTATGCTGGAGGACGAGAACATCCCCTATTTGGTTCGCGAGCGCGGAACCGGCTCGGCTATGCGGATCATCACGGGATTCTCCCTGTTCGGTACCGACGTCTACGTTCCCACCGACGCGCTGGAGACCGCCAAGGCTCTGGTTGCGGGGCTGGAGGACGCCGAGATCACCTTCGTGGACGACGAGGGCAACGAGATCACGGCCGAGGATGCCGCCGAGGACGCCGCTGAGGAGGATGATGATTGATCATGAAAGAAATTTTGCTTTTGAAATACGGCGAGATCGTGCTCAAGGGCGCGAACAAGAAGTATTTTGAGGATATGCTCTGCCGTCAGCTCCGCCGTAAGGCCAAGGCGCACGGCAACTTTGAAATTTATCGCTCCCAGAGCACCATCTACGTCCAGCCCAAGGATGAGTTTTGCGACATGGACGGCATGATGGCCGCCGCAGGGAAGGTGTTCGGTATCGTGGCCATCTGCCGCGCCGCCGTGTGCGAGAAGAACATGGACAGCATCCTGGCCACCGTCAAGGAGTACATCCCCCCTCACTTGGAAGGGAAGAAGACCTTCAAGGTGGAGTCCAAGCGCTCGGATAAGTCCTTCCCTCTGGATTCCATGGAGATCTCCCGCGAGGCGGGCGGTGCCATTCTGTCGGCCTGCCCCCGTATGCGGGTGGACGTACATAACCCCGATATTACCGTCAAGGTGGAGGTCAGAGAGTTCGGCGCGTACGTCCATCCCGGCCCCGTCAAGGGCGCGGGCGGTATGCCCGTGGGCTCCAACGGACTCGGCCTGCTGTTGCTCTCGGGCGGTATCGACTCCCCCGTGGCGGGCTACATGATGGCCAAGCGCGGTATGACCATGGAGGCCATCCACTTCGAGTCCTTCCCCTACACCAGCGAGCTGGCGCGGGATAAGGTGCTCCGTCTGGCGCAGATCGTGTCGGAATACAACCAGGACGAGATGATCGTCCACGTGGTGTCCCTGACCCACATCCAGGAGGAGCTGGTCAAGCACTGCGACGAGGATTACTTCACCCTCCTGCTCCGCCGCTACATGATGGCCATTGCTGACCGCGTGGCGCATCGCTTCGGTTGCGGCGCGCTTGTGACGGGCGAGTCCTTGGGGCAGGTAGCCTCCCAGACCACCGAGGCCATCGGCGTCACCGACCCCGTGGCAACCCTCCCCGTTCTCCGTCCCTGCATCGGCTTGGATAAGGAGGATATCGTGGTGACCGCCCGCAAGATCGGCACCTTTGAGACCTCTATTGAGCCCTTCGAGGATTGCTGTACCGTCTTTACCCCCCGCCACCCCCGCACCCGCCCTGACCTCAAGAAGGTGCTGGAGCAGGAGCGCAAGCTCCCCTTCGAGGAGCTGGTGGAGGAAGCGCTGGCAGGGATGTACCGCGTGGACGTGACGCCCGAGGGCTACGAGATCCGCGAACCCATTTCCCAGAACTGAAAGGACGTGCGATATGGAACAGATGTACTACAACATGACCATTGCGGGCTGTGAGCGGGCTCTGCCCCTCTGCCCTCTGACCGACGAGCTCATGATCGGCGCATTCGTCATCTTCGGCGACCCCGAGCTGACCACCGCCTGCGCGCAGGCCTTGCTGGATAAGGCGCCCGATTATGACTACATGATCACCGCCGAAGCCAAGGGCATCCCCCTGATCCACGAGATGGCGCGGCTGGCAGGCAATCAAAAGTATATGCTGGCGCGTAAGGGCCCCAAGCTCTACATGCGGGACATTCTGGACGTGACCGTCCACTCCATCACCACCGCCAAGGAGCAGCACCTCTATCTGGACGGCGCAGACGCCGCCCTCATGAAGGGAAAACGCATCCTCATCGTGGATGACGTGGTTTCCTTGGGCGACTCCATGCGGGCGCTGGAGCAGCTCGTGGAGGCGGCGGGAGGAATCGTCTGCGGCCGCGCGACCATTCTTGCCGAGGGTGACGCCGCCAAGCGGGACGATCTGGTCTATCTGGAGCGTTTGCCCCTGTTTAAGAAGGACGGAACGCCTTTGGATTGAAATACACAAATCAAGAAATTTACACCGAAAGAAGGAATCAATAAAATGGCAGAACTTTTAACCACCAACGACAAGCGCACGTGCCTGTGCGCTGAGCTTTCCGCCGCCAACGTCGGCGAGCAAGTATGCGTTATGGGCTGGGCTCAGAAGCAGAGAGACCTGGGCGCCCTCATCTTCATCGATCTGCGCGACCGCAGCGGCATCGTTCAGCTTGCTTTTGACGACGCCACCGACCGCGAGGCCTTCGATAAGGCGTTCACCGTCCGCGCCGAGTTCGTCCTCTGCGCTCACGGTACCGTTCGCCGCCGCGGCGAGGGCGCTGTCAACAAGAACATCCCCACGGGTGAGATCGAAATCGCCGTCTCCGAGCTGAAGATCCTCTCGACCTCCCAGACCCCTCCCTTTGAGATCGTGGAGAACAGCCCCGTCAAGCCTGAGCTCCGCCTCCAGCACCGCTACCTGGATCTCCGCCGCCCCGATATGGCCTACAACATCATGGCGCGCTCCAAGATCACCAAGCTGGCTCGTGATTACTACGCCCAGAACGGCTTCATCGATATCGAGACACCCTGCCTCATCGCCCCCACGCCCGAAGGCGCCCGCGACTACCTGGTGCCCTCCCGCGTACACCACGGCAAGTTCTACGCCCTGCCCCAGTCTCCCCAGCTCTACAAGCAGCTTCTCATGGTGTCGGGCTTTGACCGCTACTTCCAGATCGCCCGTTGCTTCCGCGACGAGGATCTGCGCGCCGACCGTCAGCCCGAGTTCACCCAGATCGACACCGAGATGTCCTTTGTCAGCGAGGACGACGTCATGCGTATGCACGAGGGCTTTTTGAAGTTCATGTTCAAGGAGTTCTACGGCATCGACCTCGGCGGCGACTTCATCCGTATGCCCTATGCCGAGGCTATGGATCGCTTCGGCTCGGATAAACCCGATATCCGCTTCGGCTTTGAGCTGAAGAACCTGTCCGACATCCTGGCCGGTACCGAGTTCAAGGTGTTCGCCGGCGCGATTGCGAACGGCGGCTCTGTCCGCGCCATCAACGTGGAGGGCGGCGCCTCCATGTCCCGTAAGGAGATCGACGCGCTGGTCGAGTTCGTCAAGACCTACAAGGCCAAGGGTCTGGCATGGCTGAAGTGGGCCGAGAACGGCGACGTTTCTTCCTCCTACGCCAAGTTCCTCACCGAGGCCGAGAACGAGGCCATCAAGGCTCGCATGGAGGCCAAGCCCGGCGACCTGATTCTCATTGTGGCCGACAAGAATGCCGTTGTGTTCGACGCGCTGGGCGCGCTCCGTTGCCACTGCGCCAAGAAGATGGGGCTGTGCGATCCCAAGGACTTCAAGTTCCTGTGGGTCACCGAGTTCCCCCTGCTTGAGTACAGCGAGGAGGACGGCCGCTTCTATGCCAAGCACCACCCCTTCACCATGCCCATGGAGGAGGATCTGCAGTACATCGACACCGACCCCGGCCGCGTTCGCGCCAAGGCGTATGACATCGTGCTGAACGGCACCGAGCTGGGCGGCGGCTCCATCCGTATCCACTCGGGTGAGATCCAGTCCAAGATGTTCGAGGTGCTGGGCTTCACCCCCGAGGACGCGCAGGAGAAGTTCGGCTTCCTGCTGGAGGCCTTCAAGTACGGCGTGCCTCCCCACGGCGGCCTGGCCTTTGGTCTGGATCGTCTGGTGGCGCTCTCCATCGGTCTGGAGGATATCCGCGACGTCATCGCCTTCCCCAAGGTGCAGAACGCCAGCGAGCTGATGACCAAGTGTCCCTCGCCCGCTGACGAGAAGGCATTGGCCGAGTTGGCGATTGCTATTGTGTCTGAGGAAGAGTAATAAAACGAAAGGGGAAAACTTCTTGAAAGAAGTTTTCCCCTTGACCCCTTTCAAGAACCTTCCATCAAAAAGGAGGAAATCATGGTGGAAACCAGAATCATTGACGCGGAGCACAAGTCAGATATTCAGATTCCCAACCAGCCGTTTCGGTTGTTCGGAAGAATGATCCCTGCGTACAAGGACGGCGTTTGGAGCTTTACCGTAGAGGAAACCCCGGATGGAGAGATGTGCTTTCCCGACGAGGGGTACGACTATGACGTCATGACCCGGAACAGCACCTTCATCGGTGCCTATGACGGGAATACCTGCATCGGCCTTGCCGTCATGCAGGAGGGATTCTACAAGTACATGTACTTGTACGATCTGAAGGTGAACGCTGATTACCGCAGGCAGGGTGTGGCCGTGCAACTGTTGGAGCAAGCTGAAAAAGTGGCTTTTTCCAAGGGCTATCGGGGGATCTACGCCATCGGACAGGACAACAATTTGGGCGCCTGTCTTTTCTACGTCCATTCCGGGTTTCGCATCGGAGGTTTGGATACCGACGTTTACAAGGGAACCTCCCAGGAGGGAAAGTCGGATATCGTCTTCTATCGCGATTGCGATTATCCCGAGCTTAAAAAGAATTATACGGAGGATGTTATGCCCATCTACGCCGACTACGCCGCCACATCCCCCCTCCGCGCCGCCGCCCGCGAGGCCATGACCGAGGCCTTCGACCTGTGGGGCAATCCTTCCTCTATTCATACATCGGGACGGAATGCAAGAGAGGCCTTGGAGACCGCCCGCCGAACGGTGGCGACGCTCTTGGGCGCGAAGCCCTCCGAGATCCTCTTCACCTCGGGCGGGAGCGAGTCCAATACGACCGCCATTCGCTCGGCCGCTCATTTTGGCGCGCGGGCAGGGAAGCGGCATATCATCTCCACCGCCATCGAGCACCCCTCGGTGCAAAATACCCTCCGCGCGCTGGCTGACGAGGGCTTTGAAATTCAGCTTCTTCCCGTCACCCCCGAGGGCTACGTGACCGCGGTGCAGGTTGCCGCCGCCATCCGCCCCGATACCGCGCTGGTCGCGGTCATGCACGCAAACAACGAGATCGGCACGGTTCAGCCCATCCGCGACATCGCCGCCGTGTGCCGTGAGCGCGGGGTGCTGTGCCACACCGATGCGGTACAGACCGTGGGGCATATCCCTGTCAACGCTTCCGAGCTGGGGGTGGATACCCTGTCCCTATCGGGGCATAAGTTCGGCGCGCCCCGCGGTATCGGGGCGCTGTATATCCGTAAGGGGGTGCCGTTTACCCCGCTCATCCCAGGCGGACATCAAGAGAGCGGCCGCCGCGCTGGTACCGAAAATCTCGCGGGAGCCATGGGGATGGCCGCCGCTCTGACGCAGGCCGCGGAGCGCATGGAGGAGGAAAACGCCCGTCTGCGGTCGCTTTCGAACACCTTGGCGGGGGAGATCCTGCGGGGGCTCCCCGATGTACGCATCAACGGCTGTCCTCGGTGCATGTCTCCCTACTGCGACGCCCCCTGCTCCCTGCCCCATATCGTCAGCCTGACCTTCGGGGGGATCGACGGTGAGGCGCTGGTCTATCGGCTGGACGCCGAGGGGATCTGCGTTTCGGCAGGCTCGGCCTGCACCGCGGGCTCTCCCGATCCCAGCCACGTGATCACAGCGCTGGGGGTTGACCCCGAAACTGCCCTCGGTACCGTACGCATTTCTTTGGGCGAGGGCAACACCGACGGGGACGTGACCCGTATGGCCGAGGCCATTGTCCGCATCGTGACGGATCTACGCAGAAATTGAGAGTGATATCATAAAATGAGACCTGGTTTTTCGGCCGTCCGTTTGCTATACTATAATCAGAAGCTTCTAAAAAATACTTTTCAAAGGAGTTTATGATGAATAGCACTGTATTCAGCGAAAATTTGAAGAAATACCGCGTAGCCAAGAATCTGACCCAAGAGCAGGTCGCGGAGATCCTGCGCGTGAACGCCCAGACCGTATCTCGCTGGGAATGCGGAACCACCCTCCCCGACGTGATGATGCTCCCGGAGCTGGCGCGCCTGTACGCCGTCACGGTGGATGATTTTTACAAAAAGACCTCTGTGGCCTATGACAATTACGCCCAACGCTTGTCTGCTGTGTATGAAAAGACCGGTGATCCCGAGGATTTCATGCGATGCCGCATGGAGTTCCATAAGCTCATGAAGCAGGGAGAACTTTCTACCGCGGACAAGTGGAATTACGCCGCCATCCATCATTTCATGGGTCGCTACTGCCAAAGGGTGGCTCTCGAATGGTATGATAAGACGATTGGGGACGGCCCCGATCGCGATTCGCTGGCGTACAGACGGGCGCGCTCCCTGCGGAATTGGCTCATGCAGGAGACCGGTCGAATTGGCGAGGTTATCCGAGAGCAGGAAGCCAAATGCGAGGCAGAACCGCGCAATGCGCTGGAATGGGTGTACCTGCTGGAGGCTTACTACATGGCGGAGCGCTACGACGATGCCTACGCTTGCTTCCGAAAGGTGATCGAACGTTTCCCCGAGAACTGGTTGCTCTACATCTACGGCGGTGATATCTGCGAGGCGCTGAAAAAATACGAGGAGGCATTCTCCTGCTGGGACAAGGCGGGCGAGTTGGGAACGGACTTCTGCGAGGAGCTGTACAGCAAGGCGGATTGCTATGCTGACCTCGGAGAGTATCAAAAGGCCGGCGCGACGTATCGGGAGCTTGCCGACAGACTCCGCGCCATGCACTACGATGAGGAGGCGGAGATGGCCGAGCGACACGCTCAGCTAAGCGCTCAGCGAAGCGCCGAGCAAAACGCGCGGCGGGAGGCGGGTGTCAATTCTTAAGGGGACCTCTAAATATTCTGCGCGTCAGAAGCGACGAGAAGATTTTTCGTCAGATGCAACAAAATTCCGCGCGCGTAGTTTATCCTACGCGAAGGGATTTTGTGAAATATCACGGAAAAGATTCCGTCGATTCTCGGCGTGAGGAATTTTTAGAGGTGCCCTTAATCAAAACGGGGGTGTCTCGCATCAGAGACACCCTCATTTTGGAAATATTGAAAAGGAGTCAGCGTAGCCCACGCAGTACCGCCTCAGCCACCCCCCGCAACCAGCCCGGGACGTGCTCTTCTGCCGCCTCCAATGCTTGGGAGAGCAGGTTGGAATCCCATTGACCGGCATTGGATACGATCGCGGAGAACTGTTCACCCTCGGCTGTGGATTGGCCGATGGCGATGAGCCCGCGGGCGTAATCTCCCACGGCTACGTAGTGACCCAGCGCCAGCGCGCCAATCGAAATAAGCCCTGCGGACAGAGCGCCGATGGCCAGAATCCCGACGGCCACAGCGCCGACGGCGATTGCCCCGACCGCGATGCTTCCCACGGCCAGCAGAAGTCCCAACGCCAGAAGTCCCAACGAGAGGACTCCCACCGAGAAAAGCCCCAGCGAAAGGATCCCGACGGAGGCCAGCCCGACGGAGAGCACGCCCCGCGCCGACAGCCCAATGGCTACGATGCCCCGCGCCTTTCGCCCGAAGCCGACGTTGATATGCACCAGCGGAATCCCCTTCACGGCGCGTCGGCTCTTGTACTCGAAATAGCGGGGGCGCCGCCCCCAGCCTCGCTCCATTCGATCCCACAGGTTGGGACTTTCGGAGGCGCCCTGCGTCTCCGAATCGGGAGCAGCCTGTGCCGAGGCTTGGCTCGGCGGGGTCTCTCCCGTCAAGAGATAGTCCACCGTACATCCGTACAAGCGGGAAAGGGAGAGCAGCTTGTCTGTTTCGGGGTAGGCCAGATTCGATTCCCACTTGCTGACCGCCTGCCGCGAGATGCCCAGCCGTTCGGCCAATTCCTCTTGGGTGATGTTCTGCGCCCGCCGCAGACGCGCCAGCCGTGCGCCTGTGCTCTCGCTTGTTTTTTCGGTATTCTTGATGTTTTCAACGCTTTTATCGGTCATGGATTCGACCTCCTTTCATTTGCTGTCTTTATGATAGCAGAAACCCTGCGAAAAGTCCATGTCCGCAGGGTTTCTTTTTGGCACCGGTTGACAAAATGTTGTCAACTATGGGTTGCGGAGGCGGAACGCCCCACCAATTTCAGATATTCCTCGTATGTAACCAACAATTTGAGCGCCTCCAGCAGGGCGTTAGCGCTCATGCCGGCGGGGAGACCGACTCGGGCGGCCAGCTCGTCCCGCTTGGCGGCGCTGTTCGTCCCGCCCGTCAGACCGTCCTCAAAGAAATCCACCTTGGACAGAGGATTCTCCACGGCGCGGGTCAGCGGGTCGCTCCCCTCCTTGGCGTAGGGAAGGAATAGCTCGTAGAGCAGGGAATCCTCCATGCCCTCCACACCCAGCGTACCCGCCGCCGAGGGCTTGTCCTTACGCTTTTCCTTGCCCTTGATCTGGGGGATATACAGGGGAATGATGCGGTCGCGGGGGAGCATCCCCGACAGGTGGGAGCGGATGATTTTGCCCCCGCCGTCGCTGTCGGTGAGCACGATGAGGGGGGAGGCGGCGGCCAGACGGCGGAGCAGGAGGCGCTTTTCCTCCTTGCGGAAGATGCCGAAGCCATCGGTGACGATGATCTGGGCATTGAGGACGTTGGACAGGCGGATCTTATCGTATTTTCCCTCCACCACAATGGGGTAGGGGATGGAAAGCTTTTCTTTTTGGAACATGGAAACCTCCGAATGAAAGATACCAAGATACAAGATACGGAGCGAAACCGCGTATCTTATATTTATTCATATCTTGTATCTTTGTATCTTATATCTTTGTATCTATTTCGCTGCGCTGAGTACCAGGATCCCCAACCCGATCCGATACCATCCAAAGGCGGCGAAGCTGTGGCGCTTAACAAAGTCCATCAAAAACCGAATGGCGCAGAGGGATACCAGAAACGCCGAGAGGCATCCGACAGCCAAAATGCACCACTCTGCCGCGGTGACCGCGGTGCCCTCCGCAAAGAGCTTGACCATCTTGAGCAGTCCCGCGCCCAGCATGGTGGGGATAGCCATGAAAAAGGAAAACTCGGCGGCGGCTTCCCTCGAGGCGCCGCAGAGCATACCGCCCAGAATGGTCGCGCCCGAGCGGGACGTGCCGGGGATGAGCGAAAGCACTTGAAACAGGCCGATCCGAAGGGCGTTTCGCCCGTCGATATCCTCCGCGGCAGGCAAGGCGGCTTTGGCGGCAGACCTGCGAGGCGCGGGCAGGATGAAGAGGATCCCGTAGAGAATCAGGGTGATGGCTACGGTGATGTAGTTGTACAGATGGTCGTCCAGCCAATCGTCCAGAAGAACGCCCACCGCGGCGGAGGGGATCACCGCCACCAGAACCCGAATCCACAGCCTGCGGGTGTTCTTTTTTTCAAGCGGAGACTTGGCGGGCGAGATGGGATCGAGCTTGCGGAAGAACAGGCATATCACCGCAAGGATGGCGCCGAGCTGAATGACCACGTCGAACATTTCGGCAAAGGCGGGGGATATCGGCAAGGGGCAGATTTCTCCCAAGAGGATCAGATGTCCCGTGGAGGACACGGGCAGCCATTCGGTGATGCCCTCCACAACGCCGTAAAGGAGGGCCTTGAGCAGTTCGGAAAAAGTAGGCATATACGCTCCTGTGTTGTCGGTCTGCTTTCCGCAGACCGACGCGGTATTACCATAGGGTATGACAGGAAAGCGAAGGATATGCGAAGCGGACGCTGTTCGGTGTTGTCTTTAACGGCGGCTTCCCACGCGCATGATGTCGCCGGGGCGCACGTCGAAGGGGACTCTTGCCCAGAAGATCATTTGGGGATGTGGGATGTTGGCGCGGATGCGGCCGTCTCCGTCGTAAAGCTCGCCGACGTAGAAGAACTGTCCGGTCTTGCCGGGGGAGATGACCTCGGCGGGGTCGGCGGCGCGCACCTTGTTCTTCTCCATGAAGCGGTAGAGGCGTCCGTCGGCGTTCTCGTAGGCGACCCGATTCCCGAGAATGGCCGCCAACTCGGCCTGCGCTTCGGGAGAGTCCGTCTCCAGCGCCGTGCCGTAGTAGGCCTTCTCACCGATGTAGTGGCCGCCCTTGACCAGCTGAGGCTCCTGCATGGGGTCGTCCAGATAGAAGCCCGTAGCGTACTCGCGGTGGGATACGCTGTCCAATTCCTGCATCCAGGCGGGGTCAAACGCATAGCCCTCGGGATCTCTCGCGTAGGCATCCATAGCCATGCGGTAGGTATTGGTGACCACGGCGGTGTAGTAGGAGGATTTCATGCGCCCCTCGATCTTGAAGGAGTCAATGCCGCTCTCCATCAGCTCGGGGATGTGCTCGATCATGCACATATCCCGGGAGGACATGAAAAATGTCCCGAGCTCGGTCTGCTCTACGGGGATGGGGAAATTGGGGCGCTTTTCCTCATAGATGGTATAGTTCCAGCGGCAGGGCTGGGAGCAGGTGCCGCGGTTGCCGTCCCGTCCGGCGGTGAGGGTGTTGGCCAAGAGACAGCGGCCGCTGTACGACACGCACATGGAGCCGTGGATAAAGGCCTCCAGCTCAATATCCGCGGGGAGGGATTCCTTGATGGCCTTGATCTCGTGGAACTGTAGCTCACGAGCTAAAACCAATCGCTTTGCTCCCAGCGCGGCATAGGCGTTTGCGGCGGCGGGGGAGATGATGCTGGCCTGGGTAGAGATGTGGATCTCCATATCGGGAAGCATTTCCTTTACAGTGGCCATGACGCCCAGATCGGCCACGATCATGGCATCCAGCCCCGATCCGCGCAGATCGTCCAGGAATCGGTACAGATACGGATATTCATGGGTGCGGGGCATGGTGTTGAGGGTCAGATACACCTTCTTACCCATGCTGTGGGCGAGCCGAACGGCATCGTAGATCTCGGGGATGGTAAAGTTTCCCGCCTGGGAGCGCATACCGAATTGCTGACCGGCCAGATACACGGCGTCGGCGCCGTAGGCCAGAGCGGCGCGGAGCTTTTCGGGATTGCCGGCGGGGGATAAAAGTTCGGGCATAGAGGATCTCCTGTCGTAAATCGTAATTTTTTATCCCTATTATACCTCTTTTGCGGCGGTTTGTCAATCCCGCTTTTGCAAGTACGCGGACTTTTCGGAATTAGCGATTGACAAATGGGGCGTTTTGTGCTACAATGCCGTTAGCTTGTATGAAAAACGGAGGAAGATCCTATGTATATCGATACGCACGCCCACTATTTTGACCGCAAATTTGATACGCTCGACGGCGGAGCCGACGCACTGCTGGACTCTCCCGACTTCCGCGCCGTCACCAAAGCGGTCATCAACGTGGGAACCAATCTGCAAAACAGCCGTACTGCCGTGGCCCAGGCAGGGAAGTATCCCTTCATGGCCGCCGCCGTGGGCATCCATCCCGAGGACGCCCAGGGACTTCCCGACGGTACTCCTCTCGATCCCGACACCGAGCTGACTGCCCTCCGCGCGTGGCTCTCCGACTCCGCCGCCCGTAAGCGTGACAAGATTATCGCCATTGGGGAGATCGGCTTGGACTACTACTGGGAGCCTATGGACAAGCCCCTGCAAAAAGCCTTTTTTGAGGGTCAGCTGGCCATCGCCGCCGAGCTGGATCTGCCGGTTCTCATTCATGACCGTGAGGCCCACGGGGATTGCTTCGACACCGTTTTGAAATACCCTTCTGTGCGCGGCGTGTTCCACGGGTACAGCGGCTCGGCGGAAATGGCCAAGGAACTCACCAAGCGCGGCTGGTACATCGCCTTCGGCGGCGCTGCAACCTTCAAGAACGCACAGCGGGTGCGGTCAGTGGTGGCCTCGGTGGACGTAAATCGACTCCTGCTGGAGACCGATTGCCCCTACATGGCGCCCGTTCCCCACAGAGGGAAGATCAACCACTCGGGGCTCATCCCCTGCATCGCTGAGGTGATCGCCCCCCTCCACGGTATGACCGTGGAAGAACTGTCCGAGGTGACCAATCGAAACGCGGAGGCCTTGTTCGGACTTTCGGGGGTGCTGGCTTCATTCTGACTGTCGGAAAATGAAGATCCATACAATGCTCCGTTGAGTTATCCTCCTATTTGCATCGCTTGACAATCCCCGAAACTTATGCTATACTGTTTACAACGGTACCGGAATTACAACCAAGGAGAACAGTATATGAAAGAAACAATGGGACAGATCATCCGCAGATTGCGAAAAGAGCGGAATCTGACGCAGGAGGAGCTGGCGGAGCAACTGAATATCACCTACCAAGCGGTGAGCCGTTGGGAAAGTGAGACGGGGATGCCGGATATTTCTATGATCGTCCCCCTGTCCAATGTGCTGGGTGTATCCACCGATGTGCTGTTCGGCAAGGATAGCGCCGATGAGCAGGCGGAGATCGAAGAATATATCCGAAACAACGAAATTAAGCTCTGCAACCGCCCCGAGGATGCAGATGAGCTTACGTGGCATCGGGATTGCTGTGAGGAAGGGCGCAAACTGTTGGAGAAGTATCCAAGTAATTATCGCTTACTTGGTTATTTGTCGGAATCAATTTGCAGTAACTTATTGGACATCTACCGGCATTCCAAGAACGCCGTTGGGCTTGCGGAGGAAAAACAGTTTTGGGAAAATGAATTTCTCCGCGAAACAGGCGTGATTCTCCGCTACTGTACCGATATCGGCATTCTCGGCGATACCCATAAGTGGTTGACCTTCTACTATACCGAGGAAGGCAACCTTGCAAAGGCCGAGGAGCACGCAAAACAAATTCCCAAGCTGAATCCGTACGCGGAGGGTGGTTATAGAATGGCTGATCTGTACCGCAACCTCGGACGGGAGGAGGAGTGCCGTAAGCAGTACGGAGAAAATATATCGAACGGATTGACCTATCTGGATATGCAGTTGTATCGCATGGGACTTTCTTGGCGCAGAGTGGAGGAGTACGAAAAGGCGTATACCTGTTTCCGTCTTTATCCCGATCTGTATGATCTCATGGTGGGTGACCGAGAGGACGAGATGCCTTTTTATATGGACCCTACCTACACGCTTTGCGCCGAAATGTGCCTGCTGCTGGGTCGTCCCGACGAGGCTATGGATTGGCTGGAAAAGGAAATGCGGCACTGGCGTATTGTGGCTAAGACCTTCAATGTGGTCACGCAAAGCAAACTCCCCTATCTGTACGGTCAAGAACTGCATTATTGGGCTGAAACGTATCCCAGGGCGAACCGCGCTACGGCCTATTTGGCCTATTTGGCTGAAGCTGCGTTTGACCCTATCCGCGACACCGAACGTTTCCAAGCCATTCTGGCCGACGCGCAGGCCTTTGAACGCGGGGAATGATTGTCCGTAGTCGGGATTCCGTCAGGAATTTCGTGTTCCCGTAAAAAATACGGCAAAAGGGTCTTGACAAATGAACCCTTTTGCCGTATAATATAAGCAGGAAGGCTGCCGATACGGTTGCTTCCCCTTTAAGCTAAAGAAATAATCGCCTTTAACTTGCGAGGTAGCGGGCGGTTATTTCTTTTTATTATTCTGAAAGATCAGAACGACGAGTGTGATCAAGTCTATGAGCAATGCGCAGAAAGCCAGTAGTACCTCGATAGTTACGTACATCCCATCACCTCCCCTCTGTTTTCACATCGGGAAAGGCTTCAAAACAATGAAAGAATCTTTCCCGTTAAAAACAGGGAAAGCAACCGCACCGTAGGGCTACTCAAGAGAGTAGTCGGCAGCCAAACCCCATTTTACCATTTTTCGAGCATTTTGTCAACCCTATTTTGATTTTCATGTGAAATTTTGTTTCATTTCACCAAAAGCGGACGCGTATTTTCTACGCCCCGCGGTGCAAAAATTCAATCAACCATCTTGAAAAAATCGCAAAAATATAGTATAATGGTCATGTTGTTCGATTGTTGTACCGTATTGTTGCGATTTTTGCTCATTCTGTACAAAAATAGAACGAAAAATTTACACCGATAAAAGAGAAAGGTGTCCGCCTCCGTCCCGGGGAGAGCTCGGGGTGCGGCAGGGGGACAAAGGTGAATCAAAATGGCTGATTTCAACACCAAGCAACTCCGTAATCTGGCACTTCTCGGTCACGGCGGCTCCGGTAAGACCTCCCTGGCTGAAGCTATGCTGTTCATCGCAGGCGCAACCGACCGCCTGGGCACCATCGCAGGCGCCAACACGGTCTGCGACTATGACGCCGAGGAAAAGGCAAGAGGCTTCACCCTCTCGGCCGCTCCCGCGTTCATGACCTGGAAGGACACCAAGATTAACGTGCTGGATACCCCCGGCTTCCTGGACTTCTCGGGTGAAGTCAAGCAGGCAGTCCGCGTGGCTGACGCCGCTGTTATTTGCGTAGACGGTAAGGCGGGCGTTGAGGTCGGTACCGAGCTGGCGTGGGATTACGCTTGCGCGGCCGGTATTCCCAAGGCTTTCTTTATCAATAAGTGTGACGATCCCGAGACCAAGTTCGCCCGCGTGTTCCACCAGATCCACGCAACCTTCGGCGTTTCTGTCTGCCCCGTGTTCATTCCCGTGGAGACCGGTAAGGACGTCACCATGATCGACCTGATCGATATGCAGGCCTTCAAGTACGACGAGAAGGGCAAGAGAACCGGCGTCGCCATGAAGATCAACTGGGAGCAGACCGCTCACGACTATAAGGACGCCCTGAACGAGGCGCTGGCCGGTACCTCCGACGAGCTCATGGAGAAGTACTTCGAGGGTGAGTCCTTTACCAAGGAGGAGGCCGTTGAGGCACTCCATAACGGTATCATCGAGGGTACCATCGTGCCCGTATACTGCGGCTCCGCCACCAATATGTGGGGCGTCGTAGCTATGCTGGATGCCATCGCAGGCTCCTTCCCCCGTCCTACCGCGCGTAAGGTGGAGAAGGATCTGGGCGGTAAGCCCGTCGCCATCGATGTGGAAGGCGACGCCGCCATCTTCGTATACAAGACCATCGCCGATCCCTTCGTGGGTAAGATGTCCTTCTTCAAGGTCATGAACGGCGTGCTCCGCAAGGATACCACCCTCCGCAACGTCCGTACCGGTACCACCGAGAAGATGTCTCACATCTACATCATGAAGGGCAAGGATCAGGTCGAGGTGGATGAGCTGGCCTGCGGTGACCTCGGTATGATCGCAAAGCTGAGCGATACCAACACCAACGACACCCTCCGCGTCAGCGGCGAGACCATCTACGCGGCTGTCAAGTACGCAACCCCCTATATGTGCAAGGGTATTACCCCCGAGACCGCCAAGGACGAGTCCAAGATCTCCCAGGCCATCGCCAAGATGCTGGAGGAGGATATGACGCTCCGCTACGAGAACAACCCCGAGACCAAGCAGATGTGCATTTACGGTATCGGTGATATGCACCTGTCCGTTCTGTGCGCTAAGCTGAAGTCCCGCTTCGGCACCAGCGTTAAGCTGGATGAGCCCAAGATCCCCTACCGCGAGAAGATCACCAAGCCCTGCGACGTGGAAGGTAAGCACAAGAAGCAGAACGGCGGCTCCGGTCAGTACGGTCACGTCAAGATCCGCTTCGCTCCCGGCGAGGACGAGGGTCTGACCTTCATCGATGCCACCGTGGGTGGCTCCGTGCCCAAGAACTTCATTCCTCACGTCCAGAAGGGTCTGGAGGACGCTATGGCGAAGGGCGCTGCGGGCTATCCTCTGGTACAGCTCAAGGCTGAACTGTATGACGGTAGCTACCATGCCGTTGACTCGGACGAAATGTCCTTCAAGACCGCCGCGAACCTGGCATACAAGAAGTGCCTGGAGATGTCGGCTCCCGTCCTGTTGGAGCCCGTGGGCGATCTGTCCGTCACCGTTCCCGACACTTTGGTGGGCGACGTGATGGGCGACCTGAACAAGCGCCGCGGTAGTGTTATGGGTATGCACCCCTACGAGGGTAAGGTTGGTTACACCACCATCCAGGCTATGGCTCCCAAGTCCGAGCTTGCCGACTATCCCATCGCCCTGCGCGCTATGTCCCAGGGTCGCGGTTGGTTCGACTTCGACGTCACCGGCTACGACGTAGTGCCCAAGAACGTGCAGGATAAGATCATCGCCGCGCAGCAGTAATCGAATATCTTTACGGGGGAGCTTCTTGAAGGAAGCTCCCCCTCATGCGTTTTTCAATTATGATATTGAAACAAATATTTTTCACCCCCGCGTGAAGTGACAAACTTTGCGCGGGGGTTGTGCTATACTATGGGCAGAAAGATTGACAAAAGGAAGGACTTTACTATGGCAACCAAACCCGATCCATATTCCCGCGACCAGAAACGGGCCAGGATCCTCTGCGACACGGTAGGGGCGACGCTGTCCGTTCACGTGCGGGGGGAGATCGACCACCATACGGCGGGGGAGATCCGCCGGGGCATCGATGGGGAGCTCTTTGAAAAACGCCCGAAAAAACTCATTTTAGATCTGTCTGCCGTCAGCTTTATGGACTCCTCGGGACTGGGGCTCATCATGGGGCGCTACTCGGTCATGAAGGAGCTGGAGGGGGAGATGGTGGTCTGGAATCCCTCCCCCGAGACGCGTTCGATCCTCACGTTGGCCGGGATGGAGCGTATGGTACGCATTGAGTACCCTGCGGGAGAGGGCGGGCGCGCGGTGTCGATTCCCGAAGGGCGGGCGGCATCCCGCCGTACATCGCCCAAAACCGCCGCCTCCGGGACAAGCTCCCGTAAGCGGAAACGAGCGCCCTCTGCGGCGGGTGCCGTACAATCTGTCAGAAAGGAGGAGGAGGCATGAGCCGAGGCAGTACGTTTTCGAAAGAAGTGTTGAATAAGATCCAGATCAAGCTCCCCGCCCTGTCTGTCAACGAGGGCATGGCGCGGGCGGCGGTGGCGGCCTTTATCTCCCAGCTTGACCCCGGGGTGACCGAGGTGGCGGACATCAAGTGCGCGGTCTCCGAGGCTGTCACCAACGCCATCGTGCACGGCTACCGCGGCTGCGGCGAGACGGGAAGCATCGCCATTAACGTCAGCATCCTCGCAGGCCGCGCCGTGAAGATCGAGGTGAAGGATAAGGGCTGCGGCATCCCCGACGTGGCGCAGGCGCGTATGCCCCTCTATACCACCGATGCCGCGGGCGAGCGGAGCGGTATGGGCTTTACCGTCATGGAGAGCTTTACCGACGCTCTGCGCGTGACCTCCCGGGTCGGTAAGGGAACCACCGTGGTCATGTTCAAAAAGCTCTCGGAGAGAGGTCGGATTTAGTACATAGGAGAACGAGGGGCTCTGCCCCTGCCCCCCGCAAGCCCTTCTTGAAAGAAGGGCTTGACCCCAAGAACTTTCACAAAGGGATACTTCATGAATACTATTATTGAAAAGCCCCTTGCAGAAAGTTTTAGGCCGCCGGAGGCCGCTCTCCTCGTTCTCTGCAACCTATGGGAGGAATATCATGACTGAATCCGAAGCTTTTGATTTGGAAATATACGAGGAGGTCGAGGCTGCTCCGGCGGCAGACCCGCGATTTGCGCAGAATATTGCGCTGGTCAAGCTGGCGCAGAGCGGTGACGAAGCGGCTATGGAGAAGCTGGTGCTGGACAATATGGGACTCGTGCGGACGGTGGCGGTGAAATTCCGGGATCGAGGCACCGAGTTTGAGGATCTGATGCAGATCGGTACCATGGGCATGATCAAGGCCATTCACAGCTTTGACACCGCGCGCGGCACCGCCTTTTCCACGTATGCCGTTCCCCTGATCGTGGGGGAGATCCGCCGACACCTGCGGGATGACGGTCTGATTCGGGTCAGCCGCGGCACAAGGCGGACGGGGGTGCTCCTGATGCGGGAAAAATCCCGTATCCTGACCGAGGAAGGGCGGGACGCCACGGTGGGGGAGCTGGCCGCCGCCGTGGGGATCAGCGTGGAGGAGGCGGCGCTGGCGCTGGAGGCCATGACGCCCATATCCTCCCTGTCGGACAATGCCTACGGGGAGGATTCCCCCGAGCTGGGGGCGGTCATCCCCGATCGCGCCGATTCCGACGAGATGGCGCGAAGGATGGATAAGATCGCCTTGGGACAGGTCATAAACCAACTGCCGCCCATGTGGAAAAAGATCGTCCTGCTTCGCTACTACCGCGATATGACCCAGCAGCAGGTGGCCGATCTTTTGGGGCTTACCCAGGTCAAGGTCTCGCGGGAGGAGAAGAAGATCATGGCGTTTATGCGCGAGAGGTTGAGTTGAGATTACGGGTGGGGCAGGGTTTCAAGAGTTCTTTCGGTTGAATGCCGAATTGATCTTGGATTCGGAAGAGAATTTCGCAGGACAGACGGGAAGGAAGAATACCGTGTTCAATTTTGGATAAAGTGCCAACGCCGATTCCCAGTATGTGTGCCATTTCTTTTTGGGATATTTTCTGCTCTGCTCGTATGCGCTTGATGTGCTGACCTAAATATAAAATTTCCAGATGCTTTTTCATGTTTTTATCTCCTTTTTACCAATATGATAACACTTTGTTAGTAGATTGTCAAGAGGTTTGTTGGTATAATGTTATCAAAATTATATCGAGGTGTTATCATGGCAACCCAAAAGAGACAAACCGGTATTCGCTTTGAGCCCGAACTGCTTTATAAAATTTCATTTATTTCGAAGCAAAACAAGCGCTCGCTCAACGCTCAGTTGGAGTTTTTGGCGCAGGAGTGCGTTAAGGTTTACGAACAGGAACACGGAGAAATTCCTGTGGACGAGGATGCTGCATATAAAAAGTAATACGAATTGCCGAGTATTGCTCGGCGGTCTTCCCCGTTGGGGAAGACAAGGGTATCGAACAAGTATCATGAGCGAAGGTTTATTTCTTGAAAAGTATTGACAAAACCGCAAAAATCGGGTATAATAAGAGTGCGGGGTGATTGGTATGCCAATGCTCCGAACTTCGCAGATGAGACGAGTGACGGTTCTGACTCGTCGGTAAAATAAAAATTGACCGATTGATGAGACGAGTGACGGTTCTGACTCGTCGGTAAAATAAAAATTGACCGGCGAAGTCGATTGAGGGGTTGGCTCCTTGGGAGTTGGCCCCTTATTCGTTGAAATGAGGGCGAATTATGGCGTATCATGTCGAGATTTTACGACTTTCCGAAGAATTTTATCGCGCGTATCCAAAGGCTCAATTCCCGGAATTGCTGGAAAAAGAGGCCAGACCCTATGCATGCCTGGTGATCGAAGTGCGAGATTATACCATTTGCATTCCCTATCGAACCAATATTCAGCATACGCAGGCGTACAGATTCAAATTATCCAAACGCGCGGTATCCCACCATTCCGGATTGGATTACACGAAAATGGTGCTGATTCGAGAGCCTCGATATGTGGAGAGAACACCTGCGGTCATTGATCCTGACGAATATAAGGAAACCATGATCCGCTTGGAGCAGATTGTTTCTTCGGCTACCGCCTATTTGGATACATATATCTGTCATGTAAATAGAGAGAAACCGCTCCATCCACGAGAATACGCCAGACAGTACGCCTTTTCCACGTTGCCGTATTTCCATGATGTACCTGGATTAACCTGAAGACCAATCCCCCGCCGACAGCCAACCAAGGCCGCCGACGGGGGATAAATTATTTGCTTACGACTTGAGTCCCTTATCCAGCTTTCGGATCAACGTCACCAGTGGCACGATCAGCACGCTGCCGATGATATTTCCGATGCCGTGGGGGATGTCGGCGGTCACGAATCCATAGCTCCACCAGATCATGGCCTGCTCAAAGGTAAAGCTCATGAGCAACATCTGGGAGGGCACCCACAATAGCCCAAAGGCGAAGCCGTGGAGTCCACAGACCAGACCGTAGAGGATGGGAGCCAGCCAGCGGGGCATCCGACGGGGAAGGAGCATGGTCAGCGCCCAAAGTATGGTCCAAACGTACAGATAGGGAAGCCACCACATGCCGAAGCCCTCGAAAAGACCGATCAGAACCACGTACAAGTAGATCGGATAGAGCGCCTTCCAGCGGTAAACCACCGTCAGAATGACGATCATGACCCCCACCAGATGGACGTTGGGCAGGATGTTCATGAGCAGGTCGGATACCATCATGAGCGCGCCCAGCATGGCGAAAACGGCGACCTCTCGAATGGTCAGACCGAGTCGGTTTCCTCTTTGGAGCTTCTTCACTTGGATACCTTGAAGGCGTAGGTCGCGCCGGGCTCAATGTCGGTCATATCCACGCCGGTCATGCCGTAGTCGTCGCCGATGTAGAAGGCCCAGTAGGTGCCGTCGGTGTCGTAGTCGGCGGCGATGCCGTTGACCTTCTTGACGTACAGGCCGTAGTCGCCCTGCTCACCCTCGATGAGTCCCAGCTCCATCAGAGCCTCGCCCACCACGGTCTTGTCGGTGTGGATCTCGAACTTGGTCACGTTTCCGTCCAGCTCGACTACGTTGAAGTAGAAGACGGTGGCGCCCTCTCCCTTGACGGTGGGGGTGTCGGGGGTTTCAGCCTGCCCGGCTGTGGTGACCGTGTCACCGTTGTCCTCGGCTTTGTTGCATCCCATGGTCGTCAGTGCCAGAGCCGCAATCAGCACGACGCAAAGGATGAACGACAGCCATCTTGTGATGCTTGTCTTGTTCATGATTCGTGTTTCTCCTTTATGGAATAAAATTTCCCTTCCTGCCGGCCCTCGCGGCGTTTATGGAAGTGTCCTTGGGATGCTCGGGTCTTTCGACTGGGCGCGGGCAGTCGGCCTTCTCGGTTCCGTTGCGGATCCAATGACCGGTTCCTCCCTTGCGGCGGGGAGTGAGACTGCTCTTTCGCTTGCTTTTGGCAGGCTTGCGCGACACGGCGACGGGCTCGTGCAGGATTCACACCTGCTTCCCCGCGGCATCGTGGGGTATTATAGCACAAAGTGATGCGGTTGTCAAGGGAAAATGCGAAATGTATTCGGGTTGGTCGTAGAGTGTTTACGGGGCGGGCTTGTAGGCATCCAAGCCAAATATCGTATAGGCCTCACGGTATGCGCTCAAAGCAGAATCCGGATTCGCGTCAAACCATTCCTTGGAATATGCATCTTCCGCGATACGGTATGCTCTTTTCAATTCACGCTCACATTCTTCGATTCGTCCCAATTGATAATGGCAAGCGGCCATGCCCACCACAGCATGACAGTGATTGGCGGCCGTGCCGGTGATGGGGTAATTGGGGTATCCTCTGCCGGGGGTGGTGAACATGAAGCGTTCCATCACATCAGCGGATTCCTTGAAGTAGGTGAGCG
>JAZQXS010000256.1:0-2751 GCA_045633025.1 Eubacteriales bacterium
AGGGGATCTCTAAATATTCGGTGTATGAAAAGCGGCGAGAAGATTTTTCGTCAGATGAAACAAAATTCCGCGCGCGTAGTTCACCCTACGCGAAGGGATTTTCGTGAAGCGCCCACTCCGTGGGCAAACGGAAAAGATTCCGCCGATTTTTCGTGCGATGAATTTTTAGAGATTCCCTCTAATAAAAATGTTGATTCAAGGGAACGCAGGCTCCCTCACCCGCCTACGGTAGACCCCCTCCGGGAGGGGGTGGCATGCGTAGTGGTAGGGGCGCACCTGCGTGTGCGCCCGATACATTTTCGGTGGACGGGCGGACATCGCATGAAGAACGCGGACCGTCGGGGACGCCGATCCCTACAAAATAAGGTTATCCAACACGTCTGTTCAAAATCGTATCAATACCCCTCGCCCTTCCCCGACAGCCGCCGCCAGATCTTATGGAGGATCGCGGCGGGGAACACCGAGAGCGAGAGCAGGAAGGTGAGCCCCAGCTCCTCTGCCGTCAGGGGAGCGGTACGCAGAACCGCGCCTCCCACGTAGACAAACAGGATCTGCACCGCCAGCACCGCGGCCATGATGAAGCAAAAGCCCCTGTTGCGGGAAAGCCCCGCCAGAAGATTGAGCCGATCGGTGCGGGCGTTGAAGCAGTTGAATACCGACGCGAAAATGAACAGGGCGAAGAAGGCGGTCAGCAGATAGATGTTGTCTTCGGCAGGACGAAACCGCTCCGTGATGGCGGGGAGCTTGAGGAACAGAAGGCAAAGGGCGATAGTAAAGCCCCCCAGCCAAGCGATCTCCCCCGCCATGTAGCGGTTGAGAATGGGCTCATCCCGCCGCTTGGGGCGCTCCTCCATGTAGGAGGCCAGGGGCGCCTCCCCCGCGAAGGCCAGCCCGCCCAGGGTGTCCATGATGAGATTGATCCAGAGCATCTGCACCACCGTCACGGGGGCGTCCACCCCGATGAACGGGCAGATCATGGTCACCCCCACCGCGCATAGATTCATGGTGAGCTGAAGGGTGATGAACTTGCGGATGGACTTGAAAATGGTGCGCCCGTAGAGCACCGCGCGGACGATGGAGCGGAGGTTGTTGTCCATGATGATGATATCCCCCGCGTCCTTGGCCACCTGCGTGCCCGCTCCCATGGCGAAGCCGATGTCGGCGCGGCGCAGGGCGGGCGCGTCGTTGATGCCGTCCCCCGTCATGCCCACCACCAGCTCGGCCTCTTGGGCGATACGTACCAGACGGCTCTTGTCGGTGGGCAGAGCCCGCGCCACCACCCCCAGCCGGGGCAGGATATTGCGCACCTCCCCGTCGCTCATGCGGGCAAGCTCGGCGCTGTCCACCACCAGATCCACCCCGTGGGAGAGAATACCGCAGGTCTCGGCGATGGAGCGGGCGGTGTCGCGGTTGTCTCCCGTCATCATGACTACGTGGATCCCCGCGCGGCGGAGCTTGCCTACCGAATCGGGCGCCTCGCGGCGGAGCTTGTCGGTCAGCAGGATCAGGCAGACAAGCGTCAGCCCGCCGTAGTCGCCGCCCTCCAGCCGGGCTCGGGTGGGGATGCGGAACGGCCCGGCCTCTGCCTCCGCGACCAGAATGACCCGTCCGCCCCGCCCCGTCATGTCCCGGATCTTGCGCGTGAGCGCCGCGCGATCTACCGCCCCGCGTCTGCCGTCGGGAAGGTAGGTGTCCGCCAGCCGCGCCATGAGCTGCTCGGGGGCTCCCTTGACCAGCAGTACCTCCCGTCCATCTCGGCGGATCACGGCGCAGGAGCTTTTGCGGGTGCTGTCGAAGGGGATGCGCAGGCTGACCTCGCGGAGCGGCGCACCGTAGGGAAGCACCGCATCCAGAAGCGCCCGATCGGTGGCGTTTCCACCCAAAGCCCGCAGCCGTCCGTCGTCGCCCTGCCCGGCGGCCGATACGGTGTTGCTCGTACAGCCGTCCGCCAAATACCCGAACAGGCGGGGGGCGCTCCGCCGCAACTCTTCCGCGTCGGCATAGGCGCGCCCGTCCCCCGTCAGAATGCGGCCGATGCTGAGCTTTCCCTCGGTCAGCGTGCCCGTTTTGTCGGTGAACAGAAGATTCATGCTCCCCGCCGCCTCGATGCCCACGGGCTTGCGAACCAGTACGTGATCCTTGACCATCCTGCGGATGTTGGAGGATAGTACTACCGCGATCATCATGGGCAACCCCTCGGGCACCGCGACCACCAGCACCGTCAGCCCCAGAGTCAGGGCGTGAAAGAGCTGTGCCCAAACGTAGCGCCAATCGGAGAGCTTTTGCAGGATCACAGCGCGGTCAAAGCCGCTGTCCAGCAGGAAACTGCCCAGGAGAAACACGATCGCAACCAAGGCGGCCGCCACGTACCCCATACGGCTGATCTGCCCCGCCAGCTTGGAGAGGCGGAGCTTGAGCGGGCTTTCTCGGGTGTCCTCCTGCACCTCCTCAGAGATGCGCCCCAGAAAGGTGGCGTCCCCCACGCGGCTCACCAGCATCTCCCCGCCGCCGCCTAAGATCATGCACCCCCGAAACAGGGCGCAGGCATCGGCGGGGGTGGGCTCTTCGGGGGGCGCCTCGCCCTGCCGCAGGGGCTTTTTCTTCACCTCGCGGGTCTCCCCCGTCATGGCGGATTGATCCACCTGTAAGGTGCCCGAGAGCAGGAGTCCGTCCGCGGGGATCATTTCCCCCGCCCCCAGCACCGTGATATCCCCCACCGCGACCTCTGCGAGGGGGATCTCGCAGAGCTCG
>JAZQXS010000257.1:0-11300 GCA_045633025.1 Eubacteriales bacterium
AGCCGCCATGTCTGACAATATCCAACAAGGCGCCCACGGATGTAGTCGGGAGGATACGTACGTCCTCCCAAAGGATCCCTTTGTGCGCGAGCGGCTGGAGTGGTTTAAGGATCAAAAGCTGGCTCTCATGATGCACTACGGGCCCTACTCCCAGCTCGGCATGGACGCCTCCTGGTCCTTGTCCGAGGAGGACGCCGCCTGGTCGCGCCGCGACGTGGATTGGGAATCCGATTCCGATGCCTACCGCCGTCAGTATGTCGATGCCTACAAGACCTTCAACCCCGTCCGTTTCCAGCCTGAAAAATGGGCGGATTTTGCGGCGGAAAACGGCTTTCGCTACTTGATCTTCACCACCAAGCACCACGACGGCTTCTGTATGTGGGATACGAAATACTCCGACTACAAGATCACCGCCGCGGATTGCCCCTTCCATACCAACAAGCGCGCCGATATCGTACGCTCGGTATTCGATGCCTTCCGCGCAAGAAATATTGCCATCGCCGCATATTTCTCCAAGCCGGACTGGCATTGTCCGTGGTACTGGGCGGAAGGTATGGATCGCCCCGTCGCCGCCGACCGCTATCCCACCTACGAGCCCGCCGAGCATCCCGAAATTTGGGAAAAATTCACCGAGTTCACCCACAATCAGATCATGGAGCTGATGGAGAACTACGGTCGTATCGACATCCTGTGGCTGGACGGCGGACAGGTCAACCCCAACATCCGCGGCATGGATATCCGCCTCAGCGAGGTGGTCGCCCGCGCCAGACAGCTCCAGCCTTGGCTCATCACGGCCGACCGAACGGTTAGCGGAGAGAACGAGAACTACATCACCCCCGAGCAGAGCATCCCCAACGGCATCATCCGCGTACCGTGGGAAAGCTGTGTCACCGTAGGCACCCAGTGGGGCTTCCGCTTCGGCGATACCTATAAATCCTCTCGGGTGCTGGTCAAAATGCTCATCCAAGTGGTCAGCCACGGAGGAAATCTGGCGCTTAACGTGGGTCCCCAGCCCAACGGTGAGCTGCCTCCCGCGGCTCTGCGCGAGCTGGCCGGCTTGGGCGCATGGCTCAAGCAGAACGGCGACGCCATCTACGGCACCCGTCCGTGGGATATCCCCCGCAAGGAGAACGTCTACTTTACGAAAAAAAACGACACAGTATACGCGCTCTATCCTCTCGAAGAGGACAGCGAGCTCTCCGGCTCCCTGCCGATTCCCGCGCCCGGCCGGGTCAGCTCGGTCACACGGCTTGACACAGGCGAGCACCTCCCCTTTACCATGACCGACGACGGCGTATTGGTTACCCTTCCCGCCCCCATTCGCGGTGAGGATACCCCTGCCGCCGTGTTCCAAATGCAGATCGGATAAGCTATTCCTTATACTAATTATCAAATAAAACATAGAATCCGCTTTCTCGCTCCCCCAACACCCCAGTGGGCGGAGTCCCACGGTGAATGCCAATATCTATCCGTCAAACAGCGAGTGAACACATACATGAAAAACTCATTGAAAGTTTAGGGGATTCTTAAGTGCCCCGCAAACTTCGCCACAGGCGAATTTGCCCCGAGTAACGCGAGGAGGTTTTCAAAGGGGTCCTGACAGGCTTGCCTGTCGGACGCCAGGAGGCATGCTCTCCTATTTTAGGTTTTATTTGTAATTTAGTATTCGTGATATAAAACCATATCCCCCCCTCCCGCAAGTATCTTCGAAAAAATGACTCAAGCCCGCGGGCTTGAGGCATTTTTTATTGCAGTAAGTATTATCCCCTTGTGCAAGGCACGAGTTCTTCAACCACAGGCGTTTCCGCTCCATTCGAATAGATCGAAATATCCACGATCCGCGTGACGGAGTAGCTACCGGAGGTCATGGGATTATACATCGCCTTATAGGGGAGGGTATCCAGCGCATCTGCCCCGACGTTCACCGAATCGGCGTTTCTCAAAAACACCCTAACGTAGCGGTACACGCCCTGTAATGGCTCGCTTCCTGCGCCGGGATTGGCCGCTTGGCGGACAGACGTATCGGTAATGATATGCCACAGCTTACCATTATTGGAGCCCTCTACGCGGAAGGTGGGGATGATGGTTCCCTCCTCCGGGGTGATGGTGATGTGCGTCAGATCGTGAGCGGTTCCCAGATCAAACAGGAAGCTCTGGGTCGCGCGGTTGGCGCTGGGAGTCCACACCGTAGAAGGATCCCCGTCATACAGCCAGAGCGTATGATCGGTCATGATCTGGCTTTCCTTGGGCGTGCCCTCGTAGGTAATACCGCCGATCGCCTTCACGCTCACGGGCGTTACCTTACTGCCCGTAGGCGCAACCAACGCGTAATCGGGGTTGAGATCCTGCGGGATACCGTTCTCATAGTGGGCGTCCAGACCGAGGGAGGTCATAAGGAACACCCAATCCCCACGATTCGGCTTATCCGGCACATTGTATTGCCCCTGCGCCGGGCGGATATTCTCCTCGACAGGCTGGAAGCGTCCGGTACGGGGGTCAAACCAGTAGGCCGTATAGCGCTTATCCGAATCAAGACACTTGACGGTTCCCGCCGTATTGCTCTGCGAGCTGCGGAAATACGCCACAACCACCGAAGCATCCCGGGTGGCCGCCATGACCCACTCCTCCTTGTCCAGCATGGAGGCTTTCTCTTTGTCAGCAAAGCAGGGGATCAGCTCGTACCAAGGGCCGATAGCCTCAAAGAACCGTCTCATATACCCCACCTCAAGGGAGCCGAGCTTATCCAGCCCCATATACCAGGGCTCATAGCTGTACCCGCTGGTCTCTCCGTACCAGCCCGTATAAACGCTGGTGGAGAAGCATCCCGCCCAAATGCCTGTGGTACCGTAGGTAAAGCCGGCCGAACCGCAGAGCATCGCGCTCCAAGCGCCCATGCGGTTCAGATCATATCCCGTAAAGAATCCGCAGTTGATATCCTCGTAGTTGGCCTCGGATTCGATAAAGGGCTTGGCGTGTCCCGAGCCGCGCGCGGTGTAGTAGCTTTCGTAGAACGCCTTGGGCTGAACGTAGCCATGACCGGCCTGCACCGTCCAGGAATCGTGCCATGCGCTGGTATCCAGCCGTTGCGCCCGCTCGTCCGTAGCGTGCATGGGATACATATGGGCGGAGTTGGGATGCTTGTAGCCGTCAAGCGCATCCACCAGCTCGGCCGCCTTGATATAGCAATCAAAAACGGTGTAACCGGGAGTGGCGCTGTTGCCGAGATCGGTGATCTCCTGCCCCGTGATCCACACGATGGAGTAGCAGGCGTAGCGCGCTACGACATAGCGGGTAAAGCGAAGGAAATCCTCCAGCTTCATGCGCAACATGGTGGATCCGTGACAGCCCAGCCCCAGCGCCACCACCATGCCCTGCTCATGCAGGTACGCAAACATCTCGTCCACCTTATCGTTGAATACCGCAGTATCCGGCCTCTTGTGGGCTTCGTCGAGCCACAATGGGCGCTCACCGTTCCCCGCCTCGGGAACGAAATAGGTCTGATACACGCTGAAGCCCTTTTCCTTGCGGTCGTTCACGATGTGCTTGAACTGACTGCCGCAGGAGCAACCGGGATAGTTGCAGACCGTGGTAGAGACGTTGGTAAACGCCTGCCAGTTGGTATCTCCCAACCAAAAGAAGGGCGTTCCGTCGGCGTACTGATAGTAGCTCTTCCCCTTTTCTACGGTAACAAAGCCGTGTTTGGACAGAGCCGTATCCCGCGTGGCCGCAGAAACGTGAATGACTCCCTCCGCAAACAGCCCCGCGTTGGCGGTGTCCTTGCAGGTCACCTTGTAGCTCCAATCGCCCTCCCTTGTGGGGGAAAAGCGCACCGCCCAAGTTCTTTCCTGCTTCCAAAAACCGGGGAGGGTAACGGTCGCGCCGTCGGTGTGGGTGAAGACGGCATCGATCTCGGTGTCCACGTAGGGGTTATCATAGTCCACCGAGCTATGCAGGTCGATCTCCACGGGAGACCAGATCTCACCGTAATACTCGGGCAGAGAGAATACGGGAATATCCTCCGCGCAGGGCGTCAGATTGCGGAATTCAATGGATTCGCACATATCAATACCTCTTTTCAGTATACTTCGATTCTATTATGCAGGCAAAAGGGTAATACACTCGCCGCGCAGAGTATCCAGCGTGATCTGCGGCTCGGTGACCGTCAGCTTGCAGCCGTCTCCGCGGATGAGAATACAACCGCCTGCAGGGGTCTCCAGCGTCAGAGGCATTCCCTGCTCGCTGAGGATCTCCGCAGAGATCTTCCCGTTCTCCAGAACCGCATCCACCACAAATGCGCCCTTGGCGCGCAGACCGTGGAAGCGGGCGTCGCGGCTCTTGTCCCACACGGGGAACAGGCGGATCACGTCCTCGTAGCTCTGCATCAGCATCTCGTTGACGGTGCTGGGGATGGCCGAGCTGTTCTCCAGACCGCCGCCCCCGTAGCGGAACATTCCGTTGGGCAGGCTACGCTTCTCGATCACCTCATGAATATGGCCGATGATCTCCTCGGCGTCAAAGCCCAACCGCGCCGCCGCGGGATAGTAGGAGCAGAAGCGGTTGTGGCTGTCCCAGACCGCCAATTTCTCATGGGAGTTTCTCGCCGCCTCATAGATCTCGGTGGTGAGGCGCTGACCGATCTGCCCCATGGGGTATACGCACTCCATGATCAGCTCGTCCAAGAATTCGGCGTTATCCTTACAGCGCAGATAGACGGCTCCGTTCGCCTCATAGGTACCGATGGCGGGAAGACGGTTCAGAATATCCTGCCACTTGGCTATTTTGTCGGTGTTCTCACCCAGCGCGGAGGACAGGTCGATCAACGTCTTCATCACCATGCGGATGAGGCAGGCGGAGAGGAGGGGGTTCTTGTCGTCCTGCGTCTCGGGCATGTAGGCGGGGCCTGCATACCACGCTACCTCATGAAGCGCGTCGTTATAATCCTGATAGACGCCATCCTCCAGCACCAGATAACTCTCCCAGAATTCACCCAGCGACAGAAGGAAGTCATAATACTCCCGCTTGGCAAAGCTCTTGTCGCGGGTTCCGAACCAGTGCATCACAGGCACCACGGCCGCATAGGATCCGTTGCTCTTCTGGCCAAGGAACAGATGCCCGTGCTCCTTGGTATCGGGACGGACGTCGGTCTCCATGCCGAGGGGACCGATTCCCACGGGGAAAAAGGAGCCGCGCACGCCCAGATACTCCTTGGCGTACTGCTTGGCCGTGGGCAAATAGTCGTTGATGGGCGCGGTATAGCATTCGGCCAGCTCGGGGTGATTGCTGGAGGTAAGCGCATAGAACGGCCCCTCATAGTTGTAATTGAGATGGTAATCGCCGAACCAGCCCATGCTGTCTGCCGTGGAATACGCGCCCCACAGACCGGGAGGGAATTTCTTGTTTCGCGCGCAGCAGGCCACGGCATAGAGACCGGCGTACCAGTAGTTCTCCAGCACCTTGTCGGGTAGCTCCACGCCGCTCTTGTCCCAGAAACGGCTCCACCAATCCTCATGCGCCGAAAGAAGCCGTGGAATATCGGTCTGCTCCAGCACGAGGGCACGTTCGATCGCCTGCTTCTTGTAGGCGGCGGAATCATGGTTGGTGCAAACGGTGACCGCCCAGACGTCGCGCACTCTCCCCTCTGCAATCACGCGGGAGATGCGGCGCATGGCGCAGATACCATGGCTGGGGAACCGAAGCTCCGGCGCATCAAAGCTGCGAATCGCATAGGACACGTCGCCGTCCATGCCCGTTTCACAGATGGCCTCACAGCCCTCTCTCGGGCGCAGAGAAATGGAAGCAGACACCGCAGGATGGGTGCGCTCCAGCTCCAAAAGAATGGTGTTTTCCTCGGCGCAGACGGTCACGGTCAGGTTGGCGGACATCTTTCCCGCGGACAAGGACAAGCCAAGCTTGGCCTTGTCCATATCCTGGGTCGCCTCGTAGTCCGCGTAGGCCAGATGGGGCAGCAGGATCTCCGCCGTACAGAGAGGGGAGAGTCCGCCCAGATGCGGGGTATAAACCCGTCCGTCAGCCTTCCAGAAATCAGCTTTGGCGATATAGAGGCAGATACGGTCAGCCGTACCGCCGAGGGTCACGGTCACGTCGCCGTTGCCCGTGATGGCGCCGTCGGGAAGCGCCTGGGACGGCGTTTCCTTGGCAGGCTGTCGAATGGTGAATATATGTCGGTTCATACTGTGATACCTCCCAATGAATGATATCTACATCATACCACATTTTGGCGAATCTGTCAATGGGATTTGCGCAAGTTGTCCGGACAGGTTGCCCGGGCAACCGTTCACCTTCTCCGCCGCACCCCTTCCCCGCCTCTGCATATACTGGAAAGAGCCATCCTAAGGAAGCTCAGAAAGAGAGGAGATTTATGGGCATCACAAGCGCAAATAAGGAATTGAACGTCACGCAGATCGAGCCGGGAGGTTCCGCCCGGGTACGGCTCTCTCTGACGGCCGTACCGAACATCACCGCAGACCCCTCCGACGTTGTCTTGATCCTGAACCGCTCGGCTGATATGGCCGGAGAGCCGCTGGACAGAATCAAAAGCGCCGCCAATACCATCATCGACATCATCCGCGCCTCCACCAACCCCGACGGCGAGGGGCAGATCGGCGCAGACAGCCGTATGGCGGTAGTCAGCTTTTCAGACACAGCGGAGCAGAATACAGGCCTCATCACCTCGGTGGAGGATCTGAAAGCCGCCGTAAACAGCCTCACCTCCGGCGGAGGAGCCAATCATGCGGAGGCCTTTACCACGGCGCAGGCGCTCTTTGACCCCGCCACGGATCGCGCTGAGTTCGTGATCCTGCTCAGCGACGGTGTCAACACGGTCGGCGAGGATCCCAACAGCGTAGCTACGACTCTCAAGGCACAGGGCATCCGTATATACAGCATCGGCATCCCCGGCAGCGAGCCGCTCAACGAGCAGTCCCTCCGGGATTGGGCCTCCAATCCCGACTCCGTCCACGTGGCTATCTCCCCGGATACCGCGCGATTGGAGGAATTGTTCGGAGATCTCATCCCCACCGCTACCCGCCCCGGCGCCACGAACATCGTGGTCACCGACACGGTCAGCGAATGCTTCCGCATCACGGCCCTGTCCTCCCCTACCAAAGGAACCGCTACCATGAACGATGCCCGCACAGTCACATGGCAGATCGACGAACTGGGCGTGACCACCGAGGAGACGGCTGCCTTTGAGTTCACCGTGGAGCATGTCGGCCCCTGCACCGGTATCGTGGAGGTCAATGAGTCCATCAGCTATGACGATGCCAATGGAAGTACGGTCTCCTTCCCTTCCCCTACGCTGGACGTGAGCGGCAGCATCACCATTTGTGAGGAAAGCTGTCGGGAGCCCGTAGAGCTATCGGTCAGCGGTTGCTCCGAAACCATCGAATTAGATGCCGGCGATCTCATCCTGGAAGGACTGGGACGTGTCGTCCAGTTGGACGTAACCCTTCGCAACGTCTGCCCCGGGAGACGGATCGCGCTGGCGGTGCTTTTGAATGAGGTAGACGCAGACGGCGCCGAATACAAGCGCGGCATAAAGATCCTGACCATTCCCGCCCATACCCAGGAGAGCTGCCGTGACGTGGCTATCCGCTGTCTCACCTTCGTGCTTCCCGAGGATCTGAACGTATCCGGCGACGCAGGAACGCTCTGCGGCACCCGGAATTTCCGCGCCAGATTCATCACCCACTATATCGACAACGACGTCAACTGCTGTCTTTGCGACGAAACCAACGGCTGACACCCCCAAGCATACACTGCCCAACCGCCGCGCAGGGTTGTAGAGCGTGATTATTACGATGGAACAAATGAGGCCTCAAATCATATTCAGAGGCGCCGCACTTGCCCTCCGCTTAACCCCTTCTTTCAAGAAGGGGTTAAGCGGAAAATTCGTTTGCCTTGATATATTCGATAAAGGTCTTGAGACTTTTTGACATCCATTTGTTTTTATGGTAGATCAACTGCTTCCAAATGTCAATATGGATATCCGCAACGTCCAGGTAGCACAGCTCCCCGGATTTTATCAATTCCGCGGTGACAAAGTCGGGAAGATAAGAGATCATATCACTTTGCGCCAGGATGCGCGTAATAATATCGGTTCTTCCGATTTCAAGCACAGGAGTAATTTCAAGGGACTTTTTAGCCAGCTCCCTGTCCAATACCCGACGGTAGCCTTGACCGTACTCCGTCAATATGAACGGCTCGTTGGCTATGTCCTTGATCGAAAGCTGTTGGGCGTTTGCAAACTTGGAAAGCGGAGACGCAACAAAGTGCATGGGCAACCGTTCTTCCTTGGCGATCACATAGTCCTTATGGTACAAGCGGTGGTCAAGCGTGATAATTACGTCCGCTTCGTTATGATCCAGCATGTTCAGCAGTAACGCCGAGTCTCCGGTAGTAAATCGAATTGATATGGAGGGATATTTTTGGTGGAAATCCAGATAACGAGCGGATATCATCTCCTCGCAAATCGAGTCGGGGGTAACAACGTGAATATGTCCGCTGCACGCCTCCTCTTTCGTAAGGCTTTCTTTGAAGTCCTCGGTCAGCGCGCGGACTTGATGAGCGTAGGAAACAAGATCGCGCCCTCTGTCGGTCAGGGTGATCGTATGGTTGATCCTCTCAAACAAAAGGCAACCGATCTCGTCCTCAAGCTGTTTGATTTGAAATGATATTGTCGATTGTGAATATCCAAGCTGCTCGGCCGCTTTGGTGAAGCTTCCCTGCTCGGCTACGTGTATAAAGGTAATGAGGTTTCTGAGTTCCATTTCGTTCTCCTTTTGTTCATCGAAATAGTAGATGGTTATCATCGAAACTATTCACTTGACTAATGCTGAAAAGTATTATATAATAAAAGGGCGAAAAAAGCAAGACCCTTTTCGATGAATTTGGGAAAATGTTTTTTCAGGTTTGAAACCAAAGGCGTTGATGAAGACGGAAGCTACAAGCGAGTTTCACAGAGAGTCGGGGATGGTGCGATCCCGATAAATGACAGTAGATTTCCTATCCCTTCTGAGCCGGAAGCCCCAAAGGCTTTTGCCGTAAGGCAAAATACACCCAGTAGGCGTTTCCCGTGTATGCCGCGTTAGTGCATAGAAGTTATCTGACTTCGAAGAGGTGGCGGAGTGTTTATATCCGCAATTTGAGTGGTACCGCGAGTGTGATATGATGAAGCACCCGTCTCAAAGCAAAATTTCAGGCTTTGGGACGGGTGTGTTTTTGTCCCCGAGCCGCCATATCCCGAAGCAACAAAAACTTAAGAAAGGCGGAGAACACCATGCTATCTCTCGACAAAGTATTCCATGCGCAAACGGTGCTCAAGGGCATGATTCGCGAAACAAAGCCGGTACGGGCTTACGGAATCGCTCCCGATTGCGAGCTATATCTGAAGCCCGAAAACCTACAGATCACAGGCTCGTTTAAGGTAAGAGGCTCGGCATATAAAATTGTGATGCTGACCGACGAGGAAAAGAAAAAGGGCGTCATCGCCTGTTCTGCCGGAAATCACGCGCAGGGCGTTGCCCTTGCCGCAACCAAGAGCGGCATCAAATCCCTGATCTGCCTGCCCGACAGCGCGCCCATTTCCAAGGTAGAGGCGACCAAGGGCTACGGCGCAGAGGTCTGTCTCGTGGAGGGTTGCTACGATGACGCTTATGCGAAAGCGTTGGCGCTTCGTGACAGCGAGGGATACACCTTCGTCCACCCCTTTGACGACGAAAACGTCATCGCGGGGCAAGGTACGATCGCGCTTGAAATTCTGAATGACCTTGACAACATCGATGCCATCGTGGTTCCCCTCGGCGGCGGCGGACTGATTTCCGGTATTGCTTATACAGTGAAGCAAATTCGTCCCTCGGTCAAGGTCTACGGCGTACAGGCGGCAGGCGCGCCGAGTATGTATAACTCGATCAAGGACGGAGAAATTGAATGCCTTTCCTCGGTTTCTACAATCGCGGACGGAATTGCCGTTAAGAAGCCCGGTGAAAACACGTTTCGCTACGTGAGCGAGTATGTGGATGAGGTCGCTCTTGTCACCGACGATGAGGTTTCCTCGGCCATTCTCGCGCTGATCGAAAAGCAAAAAATGATCGCTGAGGGCGCGGGCGCGACGGCGGTTGCGGCTGTCATGTTTGACAAGTTCCATTTGAAGGGAAAACGGGTGGTCGCCGTTGTTTCGGGCGGTAACATCGACGTTACGAGCCTATCCCGTGTGATCGACCGAGGGCTTCTCAAATCGGGGCGTTCGTCGAGCCTGCTTATCGAGCTGATCGACAAGCCCGGACAGCTCAAGGAGATCTCCCGCATCATCGCCGATTGCGGCGGCAACGTCACCGGTGTTCACTACGAAAAGGGCGACACCGAGAGCGTCAACGGCTGTTTCCTCCGCATCGAAATGGAAACGAGAGATTTTGAGCACGTCAACCTGATCACGCAAACCTTGCGGCGCGAGGGATTCAAGCTGATCTGATTGCATCCAAGCAGAAAAGGGGTGAAAAAAATGCATCTTTGCGGATCCGATATTCTTGTAAAGACCTTAATTGAACAGGGCTGTGAGACCGTTTTCGGGTATCCCGGCGGTCAGATCCTCAACGTATACGACAGCCTGTATAAGTACCAACATGAAATCAACCACGTATTGACCGCCCACGAGCAAGGCGCGGCGCACGCGGCTGATGGATATGCGCGAACAACGGGAAAGGTCGGCGTGGTGATCTCCACCTCCGGCCCGGGTGCTACCAACCTGGTTACGGGTATTGCAACCGCCTATTTGGATTCGATTCCCATGGTTGCCATCTGCGGAAACGTACCGACAACACAGATCGGTACGGACAGCTTCCAGGAGATCGATATTACGGGGGTGACGCTTCCCATCACCAAGCACAACTACTTCGTCAGCAACGTGGAAGATTTAGCGGACACCATCCGAGAGGCGTTCAAGCTTGCCAAATCGGGCAGACCGGGGCCTGTGCTGATCGACGTGCCCAAGGACGTACAGATCGCAAAATGCGAATATGAGGCGCAGGCTCCCGTAGAAAAAGACGTTCCCTTTGCCGCGAAGGACGTGCGTATCGAGGAAGCGGCGGAGATCATCCATGCGGCAAAGCGCCCCTTCATATACTTCGGCGGCGGCGTCATCGCATCCAATGCGCAGGATGAGGTTTTAGCTCTCGCACAAAAGATCGACGCGCCCATCGGTTGCTCCTTGATGGGACTGTCGGCGATTCCCACCGATCATCCGAGATTTCTGGGTATGCAGGGTATGCACGGTCACTACGCAT
>JAZQXS010000258.1:0-2497 GCA_045633025.1 Eubacteriales bacterium
CGGCATCATCGCCGACATCGGCAAGCCCAAGTTCGAGTATCCCTCCGGCGATCTGGATCACGATATGTTCGACAAGGTCTTCGCTTTCTGCGAGGCTGACGTCATGGCCGCTCTGGACACCGACGACAAGAACGTCCGCGACGCCCGTATGGTTCCCGTCAAGGATGCCATCCTCGCGCAGTTCGAGGAGGAGTATCCCGAGATCGGTTCCCAGATGGAGGAGCTCATCTACAAGATTCAGAAGAAGATCGTCCGCCGCTGGCTGCTGGTGGACAAGAAGCGCGTGGACGGCCGTTCCATGAACACCATCCGTCCTCTGGGCGCTGAGGTCGGCGTTCTGCCCCGCACCCACGGTTCGGGTCTCTTCACCCGCGGCCAGACTCAGGTTCTGACCGTGGCCACCCTCGGTACTCTCGCCGAGGCGCAAATGCTGGACGGTATCGACAACGAGACCTCCAAGCGCTATATGCACCACTACAACATGCCCGGCTTCTCCACCGGTGAGGCTAAGTCCACCCGTTCCCCCGGTCGCCGCGAGATCGGTCACGGCGCTCTGGCCGAGCGTTCTCTGGTTCCCGTTCTTCCCTCCGAGGAGGAGTTCCCCTACGCCATCCGTCTGGTCTCCGACGTAGTCTCCTCCAACGGCTCCACCTCCCAGGGCTCCGTTTGCGGCTCTACTCTGGCTCTGATGGATGCCGGCGTGCCGATCTCGGCTCCCGTTGCGGGCATCTCCTGCGGTCTGATCACCGCCGAGGACGGCTCTTGGGATACCATGATCGACATTCAGGGTCTCGAGGACTTCTACGGCGACATGGACTTTAAGGTTGCCGGTACGCATAAGGGTATCACCTCCATTCAGATGGATCTGAAGATCGACGGCCTGACCCCCGCCATCATCAAGCAGGCTCTCGAGCAGACCCACGCAGGCCGTGATTACATCATTGATGAAGTCATCCTCAAGGCCATTCCCCAGCCTCGCGAGACCGTTTCCAAGTACGCGCCCAAGATGACCACTATGAAGATCGATCCCGACAAGATTCGCGAGGTCATCGGTAAGGGCGGCGCTGTGATCCAGAAGATCCAGGCCGAGCCCGGCGCCAAGGTGGACATCGACGATGACGGTACCATCCGTATCGCCGCCGTCAACGCCGCGCAGGCCGAGGCTTGCCAGGCCGCCATCTCCGCCATCGTATTCGAGCCCGAGGTAGGCGAGGTCTACACCGGTAAGGTCACCGGCATCAAGGAGTTCGGCTGCTTCGTGGAGTACGCGCCCGGCAAGGAGGGCATGGTTCACATCTCCAAGATCACCAACCGCCGTCTGGAGCGCGTCGAGGATGCCGGCATTGAGATCGGCACCGTGGTTCGCGTGAAGTACCTGGGTCTGGACAAGAAGGGCCGCATGGACTTCTCCATCAAGGACGCTGACTGATCCTTTCTCGATTTGTTTTTCGTACCCGCCGTTCACAATGTAGCGGCGGGTATATCCTTCATTCCATTTCTATAAGGAGATACTGCAATGGCGACCCCCAACGACCGCGGCTTTAATACCATCCGCAACAGCAGAGTCGACCGCCGCCGCAAAACCGAAACCTTACAGCTCTACACCTTGATTGGCGTCGTAGGTCTGGCCGTTCTGACCTTGATCCTGCTGGTCGTCATGGGCGTTGGCGGTTTTGTCGGTAGTCTGAACTCCGACGGAAGCACCCCGAACAATGAAAAAGTGGATTGGGGTACCTTCACCGTTACCCCCACCGATACGCTCCGCGGAGACCTGGCGCTGGTCAACAATGCCCACGCCTACACCTTCCCTTCCTCCGACGAGCATCTCGCCAAAATTTTCGACATCTGGGCAAGTCATGATCCTCACCCCTACATGCTGTCCGGTTTGTCCACGTACATGGATCGCACCGCGCTGACCGCGCTGGATGCCATGCTGGTGGATTTCGCCGCCGCCACCGGAAGAACCAACGTGCAGATCCGCTATGCCTACCGCACCTATGAAGAACAGCAGGGTTTGGAGATCCAGCCCGGCCACTCGGATCACCATACGGGACTCGGTTGCGCTCTCCAGTACACGGGAGAGAACAATGTCGCCCATGATCTGACCATGGATCCCGTCTACAACTGGCTCTTCGAGAACTGCCACAAGTACGGCTTCGTCATCCGCTACCCCGACGATAAGGCCGCCATCACGGGCGTCTCGGATTACAATTACTACTTCCGCTACGTAGGTATCCCCCATGCCACCTTTATGGCGGCGCAGGGTCTCTGCATGGAGGAGTACATTGAGCTGCTCAAGGATTTTGACAACGAAAAGCCTCTGAAGATCCAGGCCGCCGACGGCAAGGCCTACGAGGTCTACTACGTCGCCGTGGACGGCGGCGCCACGGTCAAGCATCCCACCAACTACGCCTATACCGTCTCGGGCACCAATGAAGGCGGCGTGGTCATCACGGTGGATCGCTCCCGCGTGCTCAATCCCGAATCCGATTCCGCC
>JAZQXS010000259.1:0-1832 GCA_045633025.1 Eubacteriales bacterium
GGGCTATACCTTCATCATCGATCCCATCGACGGCACCACCAACTTCATGTGCGGCTACAACACCTCTGCGGTATCCGTGGCCTTGCTGTATGACGGCGAGCCCATCTTCGGTGGGATATACGATCCGTACCGCGATGAGTATTTCTCGGCGGTGCGCGGGCAGGGCGCGACCTGTAACGGACGCCCCATCCACGCCTCCGAGCGCCCCTTGGCGCGCAGTATCGTCTCCATCGGCGCGGCGCCCTATCGTAAGGATACGTTGGCTGACGCGATGCTTTCCATGACGGGCGAGCTGTTTGCCGCCTTTGCCGATTTCCGCCGGTCGGGCTCGGCCGCGCTGGATATCTGCTACGTGGCCTGCGGACGGACGGATGCCTGCTGTGAGCCCGTCCTGTCCCCGTGGGATTTCGCGGCAGGCTCGGTCATCCTCTCCGAAGCGGGAGGCCTGTCCACCAACTTCGCAGGAGAGCCGTTGACCCTCTCGGCGCCCTCGTCTTGCGTGTTCGGTAGTCCCGTCGTCCACAGCGTCGCGCTGGATATCTGCCGCAAGTATGCGCCTGTTATCGAAAAAGTGCTTTGATGTTACATAAAAGGAATCAACCATGCTCAATAATATTCTGCAATATCTGGAAGCGACCGCGCCGCGACTGCCCGATAAGCTGGCCTTTTCCACGGGTGCCGAGGGGCTGACCTTCTCTGAACTCCATACCCACGCCCGCACCATCGGCGCGGGACTTCTAAAGCGGGGCTACACCCGCGAGCCTATCGCGGTGCTCATGGACAAGCATCCCCACACCATCGCGACATTCTTCGGCGCTCTCTACGCGGGTTGCTTTTACGCCGCGCTGGACGGGGATATGCCTCCCGCCCGTATGGGGCTGATCCTGGATACCCTGAAGCCCCGCCTGCTTATCTGCGACAAGAAAAACGAAAAGACGGCGAGAAAGCTGGTGGAGGAGGGAATCTTTTCGGGTGAGCTCTTGCGCTGGGATGACGTCTGCGCCGCCGAGGAGCGGGTATTAACCCCCGCCGATGAGGTCGCGCTGGCCGAAGTCCGTGAGCGCCAGATCGATACCGACCCCATCTACGTGGTGTTCACCTCGGGTTCTACGGGCGTGCCCAAGGGCGTTGCCGCCTGCCATCGCTCGGTCATCGACTACACCGAGTCCCTCTGCGAGGCCATCGGCTTTGACGAGAATACCGTGTTTGCCAACCAAACGCCCCTGTATTTCGATGCTCCGCTCAAGGAGATCATGCCTACCATCAAGTTCGGCGCGACGGCCTATCTTGTTCCCAAGATGCTGTTCTCTTTCCCCGTCAAACTCTGCGAGTACCTCAACGAGCATCGGGTCAACACCGTCTGCTGGGTGGTCTCGGCGCTGACCATGATCTCCTCGCTGGGCGCGCTGGAAAAGACCCCGCCGAAGTATCTGACCACCGTTTGCTTCGGTAGCGAGGTATTCCCTCGCAAGCAGTACGACCTGTGGCGCGCGGCTCTCCCCGAAGCGAGATTCTTCAACCTATACGGCCCCACCGAGGCTACGGGGATGTCCTGCTTCTGGCCGGCGCGTGATCTGGCGCCCGATGAGGTCATCCCGGTGGGGAAGCCCTTCCGCAATACCGATCTCATGCTGTTGACCGATGACGGCCGCCGCGCCGCGCCCGGCGAGGAGGGCGAGATCTGCCTGCGAGGCACCTGTGTGACCCTCGGCTACTACGCCAACCCCGAAAAGCCCGCCGAGGCCTTCGTGCAGAATCCTCTCAATCCTCCCTATCCCGAGCTGATCTACCGAACCGGTGATATCGGTCGGTTCAACGAGCACGGCGAGCTG
>JAZQXS010000260.1:0-4170 GCA_045633025.1 Eubacteriales bacterium
CCACCCCGGAAGATAAACGCAAACGCCGCCGCCCCGGGGGGGGTCGCTGCGGTTTTTCGGGGAGCGAGAAGCGCGGGCCTCCGGCGGCCTAAAACCTTGATAGAGAAAATTCCCATTAGTATCAAGTGGAGACTATTTCCCGTAGGGCATTCATGCGGTCGATACAGGCAAGATAGCGGGGATGCTCACGGATGGGGTCGAACCATTCCCAGCCGTCTCGCTCGGTCAATACAGAAATCACCAGCGACCAGTAACCCTCATCATTGCGGTACAACCACTCGACTCCGTTGGCTCCGCTGTCCACGCCGTTTTTACCAATGATCGTCTTATAACAAACCACGCTCCAACGTTCTGAATCATTGGACATTTCACGCTGAGGCAAAATTTCCCCGTTAATGCAATCCAAGACGGGGGAGCGGTAGGTCAGCAGCGTACCAACAGGCAGGGTGAAGGTGTTTTCCACGAGAGTTACGGTCATTTCCAACACGTCCAGCGCATCCTCACATCGACCCGAGGATGCGAGAGCGGCGGAAAGCCGCATTCCCATCCAGAACTTATCATCAAACCACATATCAGGCGTAGGGTCTACGATGTCGGCGAGCTTGCCCGTATCCGAGGCGCGATAGCCTGTGAGCAAATTGATGATCCCAAACCCCGTTTGCCATGCCCAAACACTGTCCTCAACAGAGGCATGGTGCTTTCGGCGTAATCTCTCAAAAAAGAGCAAGTGGAGCTGCTGGGTGAGAACATACTGGCGAACCTCCTCGTAACGATCCCAGTCCTCTCTCCTGAAATAACGTTGTTCCAAAAGGTAGAATCGATCCACCACGCGGGTATATTTGTCTAAGAACGGGCGGTCGATCGCTTCCTCATCCGCCGTACTCAGATAGATTTCAGTCACATCTTGACGTATTTCCTCATCGGCACAGTTCTCCAACACCTCCATGGTCAAAGCGTGCAGTTTGTCCTTGCGGATGTTATACCATGCGGCAAGCCTCACCATTTCATGGGCCGCGTCCCACTCATTGGGATATTCCTCCCGCATACGGGCCAGATGGTCAAAACCGGCCTCGAGGTCGTCGTCGTCAATGGCCTCGTACTCCTCCCACAGCTTGGCCAGACGTTGCTCCTTGGCGGTCTTTGTGTGTCCCATCAGCTCGTCCAGAGTGATCCCAAACAGATCAGCCAGCACGGGCAGGAATTCGATGTCGGGATAGGTCATGCAATTCTCCCAGCGGCTGACCGACTGGCAGGTAACACCCAACCGCTCGGCGAGCTGCTCCTGTGTGATGTTCATGGCACGGCGGCGGTCGCGGATGATGGTTCCGATATTCAGTTTCATAGTGTCCTTCCTTTCTTTTTCGGATTCAAGCTCTGCGCAGAGTCGGGTGCGTGTACACGTGATCTTTACCGGTGGCTTTATTATAGCACATCCCTACGGCGAACGCAAGGGCGCATTGAGTGAGATTTTTTCACGTTTTGCGCACAAAAACGCCAAGCCTGTGCAGATCACGGGCTTGGCGTTGGAATTTTACTGTCTCCGATTACCGTTAAAGATCAAGATCAATCGCAGAAGCGATGCCAGCGAGGTCGCCAGCGCGGCCACGTAGGTCATGGCGGCGGCGTTCAGCGTGGCGCGGGCGGCGGGGAGCTCGTCGGCCTCCAGCGCGCGGCCGCTCTCCAGCGCTCGCATGGCGCGGGAGGATGCGTTGAACTCGGTGGGCAGGGTCACAAGCTGGAACAGGGTGGAGAAGGAAAAGAACAGGATGCCCGTGAGCATCAGCCCTTCGCCGATCCCGCCGCCCACGTAACCGCCGCCCGCAAAGAGCATACCGATCAGAAACAGGGGCATGGACAGGGATGACCCCAGGCGCGTCAGAGGAATGATGGCGGCGCGCAGCTTGATGGGCGCGTAGCCCTGGGCGTGCTGGACGGCGTGGCCTGCCTCGTGAGCGGCGACACCGACGGCGGCGATGCCCGTGGAGTCGTAGGTAGCGTCCGACAGGCGGATGACGTTTTCACGGGGGTCGTAGTGGTCGGTCAGATGGCCGTGGATATGCTCAACGCGCACGTTATACAATCCCGCTGCATCCAGCACCCGACGGGCGGCCTCCGCTCCCGTCAGCCCACGGCGGTTTCGGATCTTGGCATACCTCTTGAAGGTAGAATTGACCCGTGCTTGCGCCCAAAGCGCAAAGATCATAGCGGGGATGAGGACGAGGAACGTCCAGTCGCCCCAAAACAAACCGAAAAACATGGTATTACGATCTCCTTTCGCAGGATGGTGATACGGGTATTATACCACGGAATTGTGGATTCAATGTAAACCGTATATCCGCGTTCAGTTCAGCACGTCTCCCACCGCAACCTTACGTCCCCGAATATAATCCGCGGCGTTCATGCGGCTCTTGCCCTCGGGGGTCACTACGGTGAAGATCACCGAGCCCGTCCCACAGGCCACCTCGATGCCGTTATCCAAAGACAGCACCGTGCCGGGGGCGGCGATATTCCCTGCCTCGGGGGATTGGCCACGCTTGGCGGCGGGCACCTTCAACAGCTTTCCGTCGGGGGTGTGGGTGAAGGCCAGAGGCATGGGCGACAGACCGCGGATGCGGTTGTGAACCGTGTGGGCATCGGCGGTGAAGTCGATGAGGCAATCGGATTTCTCGATCTTGGCGGCGTAGGTGGACAGGGCATCGTCCTGGGGGATGGCGGTGAGGGTGCCTGCCTTGAGGGCGTTGACGGTAGCGATCAGAGTCTCGGCACCGGCCATACCCAGCTTGTCGTGGATGGACTCAAAGTTATCGTCCTCCTCGATGGTCACCTCGGTTTTGAGGAGCATATCCCCCGTATCTATGCCATCGGCCATGTACATGGTGGTCACACCCGTCACGGGATGGCCCTCCATGATGGCTCTCTGCATGGGTGCCGCACCGCGCAGGGCGGGCAGGAGGGAGCCGTGGACGTTGATACAGCCGTACCGGGGGAAGTCCAGCACCGACTTGGGCAGGATCTTACCGTAGGCCACCACCACGATCAGCTCGGGATTCAGCTCGGCCAACGTGTCGTCAAATGCTCCATTCTTCAGAGTGGTGGGCTGGTAGACGGGGATGTTCTGCTCGGTGGCGTAGACCTTAACGGGAGGCGGAGTCAGCACGTAGCCTCTGCCGCGAGGCTTGTCGGGCTGGGTGACCACGCCCACAACCTCCTCGCCTGCCTCCACAAGCGCCTTCAAAGAAAACAGGGCAAAATCCGGTGTGCCCATGAATACGATACGCATAGTAATACTCCTTTCTCCCGGGGCTCTGCCCCGGACCCGCCCAAGAACTTTTTGAAAAAAGTTCTTGGGAATCTCAAAAACTTCAATAGACATGTCCGATAACCCCATTTATGTGTTTTTCTTCGGTAGGGGGCGGCCGCCGAGCTTGCTCGGCATCACGACCGCCCCGAATTTTATGAAAGAACGGGCTGTCGAGGGCGCCAGCCCCTACCATGTTATGGATACCAAACACATCTAATAGAATACAGCCTTCAAATGCTTGCAAATAAGGATATACTCTCTCCAAATATATCCTTATTTGAAAGTTCTTGAAGGGGGGTCAAGGGGGAAACTTCTTTCAAGAAGTTTCCCCCTTGCGCTCTCCGCTCTTCGCTCTCAATCCTCGTCGTCCATCTCGTAGGCCTTGGAGGTGTAGAGAATACCGTCCAGGTGATCCAGCTCGTGGCAGAAGCAACGAGCCAGGAGCTCGTGACCGGTGATCTCCACTTCTTCACCCTTGCGGTTCAGAGCGCGGACGGTAACGTGCATGGGGCGCTTGACCATGCCCCAGCGGCCGGGTACCGAGAGACAGCCCTCCTGGCCGTCCTGCTCGCCCGAGTAAGCGATGATCTTGGGGTTGATGAGCTCGTAGACCTCGCCGGGTTCTACCTCGATCACCACGATGCGGCGGAGGATACCCACCTGGGGAGCGGCCAGACCCACGCCGTTGGCGGCGCGCATGGTGTCCACCATGTCATCCAGCAGAGTCAGCACGCGGGGGGTAATGGCGTCCACGGGACGGCAGACCTTACCCAGGCACTCGTCCCCTACCTTGCGTATTTGAAGTTTTGCCATAATACAATTTGTCCTTTTTGGAAAGTTTTCGGGATCAAGCCCCTTTTTCACAAGGG
>JAZQXS010000261.1:0-2455 GCA_045633025.1 Eubacteriales bacterium
CATCTTTATCTGCCCCCCATAAACCTTGGCTTTCCTCACCGTTTGGATCAGTTATGTAAAACAAATCCGCAAAGGAAATGGTAGCATTAAAAACACTCTGCCAAACTATTTCATTAGTCGAAGAAATATATTTTGCATATACAGACGGTGTATGCAAAGACCAAGTTAAAACAAGCAGTAAAGAAAGCAAAAGAATCGCGATTTTTGCTATTTTTTTCATATCAATCCACCTGCTCACAAATCAACTCACAAGTCATATAGGCACTCTCAATTTGAATGTTGTTATTTATTATACTTATAGGAACATAGTATGGAACAGAAAACGTAAAACTAGTACCTTCATTAGGTTTTAATTGCCATGTTATTGACACAAAAGTGTCCGCTTCCGTTTGGCTTACATATGTACCAATGTAGTCCTCACTAACAGTTCTTTCCCAAAGATCTGTATTTTTCATACCTTCATCTGTAAAAGAATAACCAGAGGCAGGGGTTTTGAACGTAACTTCCATATCAGCAATGTCTACAGAACCGATTCTAGCCAATGTCAAAACCAATGTATAAGTCCGTGCAACTTCTGCTACTGGAACGTTCACATCAAAAGACGCACGCACCTCATAATAGCCTTTTTGGTCATACACAATATCTGGCTTTTCACCGTCGCCATCGCCAATGTTAACATCAAACGAATACTTAGTCTGCTCTTCGGTCTGCGTTACCGCAATCGTCCCCCCCGCAAACTTCGCCACCCTCGCGGAATCACTTCCCGTGGCGGTAGTAGAATACCGCGCGTAGAGGTTGCCCGTGAAATGCGTGGTCATGAGCATGACGCAAAGCAACGCTACGCCCAGACGGAACACCCAAGGTGTTTTCTGATTCAGTTGTTTCATGAAAACACCTCCCTTTCGTGTGTTTTATCGGTTGTTTTGTTCTTGCTTGAGCTTTTCGATTTCAGCCTTGATGGCATCCAGCTCGCCCGCGTCCTTTTCCTTGTCCATGCGGAAGGAGCGCTCCAGCAGGAGCACCGCCAGCGCCAGGATACACAGCGTCCCCAGCGGCGTTTTGATGGCGTCGATCACATAGCCCACCAGCGGGATGGCGGCCACCACCTCGCCCTTGATCTGCGCGGGGACGATGGGATCGTCATTGGTGTTATTCGCGTCACCCTTCGTGGTCACCGATTCCTCATTCATGGCCACGATGCGGTGCGTCACCGACATGCGGCCGTCTTGGTAAACGATGACATCCCCGATTTCGTAGGAGTCCCGCTCCTTGACGATGATGAGGTCACCGACGGAGAGCTCGGGCTCCATGCTTCCCGAGACGATCACCGCCGCGCCGACACCGAAGGGCATGGGCACGCTGTCGCCGGAGATCAGCGAGGCGTTGAGCGCGTAGATATTTACGCCGATCACCGCCGCCGCCAGCGCGACCAGCGCCAGACGGAGGACGGTTTTCAGCTTCTTATGCGTTTGTTTCATATTCAGCGGGAGCGCTTTTCCGCCAGCTTCTTGCGAATGTAGGGCACGAGAAGCAAAGCCAACGATCCGCCCAGTGTCAAAACGACGAGAGCGGACAGGATGATCTCGCCCAAGCCGGATTCAAAGAATCCGCCGTTAATGCCGATGTTGGTATTGGCGGTAGCGGTCACACCGAGGGTAACCGTCAGGCCGACATCCTCTTCCGTGGCGAGATTGCCCAGGAAGGTATCGTAATTATCGTTGCCGTTGTAGTCCCATTTCCATTGGAACACGTACTCGGCAGATTCGCGGGTAATCAAGGTATCCGACTCATAGACCTCGTTCAAGGCTTGAATGGGAACCCACAGGGTGGGGCTGCCCAGCACGTAGTTATCATCGGGGTCGATGACACGAACCTTCAAGGGAAGCTCGTAGTTACCGATGGTCTCCATGGTGGGAACCAGCTCATAGTTGATGGCCACGGTGTCGCGGTTACGGAGACGGACGGTATAGTCCACCGAGGTGCCGGGGGCGATGATCTTTTGGCCGTCGGCACCCGAGACCACGATCTCACCTGTTTCGTTCTTATATTCAATAGCGAAGAGGTCGAGCTCCTTCTCAAGTCCCGTGGTGAGGTGGATCTCGCGGTCATCAATGCGGGTGTATTCATAGAGGCGGATGGAAACCAAAACGGTACTGGTAACGGTAAGAATGGACAGGAGCGTCACGGCGATGCCGAAGGGCGTTTTCAGAAAGCTCCACGCGGCGATACCCGCGGTTTTCAGCGCGGAGCCGATTTTTTTGAAGAAGTTTGACATATTGATTCCTCCAAGGATGGATTTGAGGCTCCCTCCGGGAGGGAGCTGTCGCGGAGCGACTGAGGGAGAATGCGTGCATATTGTACATGCTTTTCTTGGGTTAAAAATGCCAACCGTTCGGTTGCGCCGGCTCCCCCACCCGACTTCGTCGGGAGCCCCCTCTCGGAGGGGGCCTATAAG
>JAZQXS010000262.1:0-11256 GCA_045633025.1 Eubacteriales bacterium
ATGCGCCCATCGACGTGAGCGCGGGCGAGTGGGATTGCGAAAGAAGTTGATCGAAGGACGGAGATTCGGCCTGACCGCTGACCGCTGTGCCGCTTGACGGCATGGCGGTTTCTTGCTTATTCTGTTCTTGTTCCATAAAAAATACCCCCGAAATAGATGTTTCGGGAGTATTGTGCGCGAAGTCGGCCGCGGATATGCGGCGGGATCGTTTCCATTTTTTGATTTATTATGGGGGGAACTTCTTGAAAGAAGCTCCCCCCGCAACCCCTTCAAGAACTTACCAAAAGGGGGAGACGTATTCGATAGCGGATCTTGGAAGGGGCTACGGTCAGTAGGGGCGCACCTGCGTGTGCGCCCCTACCTCTTTTCAAGGTTTTTATTGTAAAATAGTATAAGGAATTTCCGAAAACCTTCAATGAGTAGTTACTGAATGAGTTTATTTGCTGTCTGACAAATGGATGGAGCCTTGCCCACGGGATATGGGGCATGGGGAAGTGAGAATGGGTATCAGTACGAATGCTGTCCCACCAATTCACCCAAGGTCGTTTCGCCCCATGCGTAATCGGTAAGATAGCTGCCCTTGAAGAGGCCGGCGTATTCTTCCTTGCCCGAGAGGTAACCGTACAGGTCACAATCCACGGTCTCGGGAATGATGCGGCGCTTGCCGTCCACCGATTCCAGAATATGGCCGATGCCGTATTCCTCCAGCGTGTTCTTGAGCCGGAGGGCTTCCTTGCGGTATCGCGCCAGGGTGACGGCGTTGGCGGGCTCGTTTTCCCAAAGATACCCGATTGCCTGCTCGCTGGTGACGTAGCCGCCGCGGCGATCCACCAGGAGAGCCAGAAGCTCCTTGGCCTTCTTGTTGCGGAAGGCGATGGGCTTGTCATCAATGAAAATATCGAAATAGCCAAAGGTGCGGATGCGTACCGTAGGACGGCCGGTATCCGGTCTTTCGGCATCGACCCGCGGCTCCAGCTTGTACAGCATGACGTAGCGGGGAGAATCTCCGGATGCTTGGGTATGGGAGCAGATGGCTTTGATCCGCCGTTCGGTACCCGTGCTGATATCGTAGTAGGTGAATTCTGCTTCGCCCGTCCGCAAAAGCTCGGAGAATTTCTCGTAGCTTACGGCGCTTCCCGCCACGAAATCCTTCAGATCGGTGCTTTGCTTCATGAGCGGGATCCATTCATTTTTGGTGAAGCCGAAGAACTCGCAGGCGTTGTCGCTGGCGAACAGGGGCGTCACACGGTCGGCGGTGACCTCAAAGGCGGCTACGCCGTCGGAGTAGCGCATGAACATTTCCTGAATGTTCTCGTTCTGGTTTTTCAGGGATTGGTTCTCGCTGCGCAGAGCCTCGTTTTCGCTGTCATTGGGCGTTTTGCGGCAACAGAAAAGAGCGACGCCCGGAGCAATTTTCAAGAACAGCCCCGAGTAGGCGAGGACAGCGCCCTCTTTTTCCACCCGATACTGGATCTGGGGTGGGCGGGGATCGTTTGCCAGCTTGTGGGCGAAGGCATCCGCAAAGAAGCGTTGTACCTTGGCGCGATCCTCGGAGTAAATGGTATTCAGAACCCATTGGTTGGTGGCCTCCTCCATGTGCATGGGGAGGTTGCGGATGCGGTTGAAGGTTTGGGAGCTGCCGGACAGATACTTGACGGTACCGTTGATGAAATCGTACTCGAAGATCTTTTCGTACACCTCCGAGAGAGCCTTCAGGTAGCGCTCGGTCTCCCCCGCCCGCTTGGTATGGTAGCGTTCGGTGATATCCATGCAGATGCACTGGAATTCTTCCGTACCGTTTTCATTCCGCACCTTGGTGACCCAGCCGTAGAGACGAGCCTTGGTGCCGTCGCATCGGAGCACCGAGATCTCGCCTGCCACAGGGGAGTCGGACTCGTACACTCTGTCCAGAAAATTGGCAAAGCGGCCGCGCTCCTCCATGGGGATGGTCAGGAAGATATTGGACTTGCAGAGCTCCAGGTAGTCGATCTCGCCCTCACGCGCTTCGGGGAACCGCAGGATATCCAGAAGGCGGCGGTTGATGAAGGTGACCTCGGGATTTTTGGCGCAGGCGAATTTCAACATACCGCAGGGAACCGTATCGTTGAGAAACCGCAGGTTTTGATTTTCAGCCTTGATATCGGTGATATCGGTCAGAACCGAGGAAACCAGAAGCGAGCCGTCGGGGGTTTCCTGTGTCGTCATGCTGTCCCGCACGAAAAGGAGGGAGCCATCCCGTTTTACGAGGCGGTATTCGGCCGAGGCGGGGGCGCGGGTGAGGCGGATCTTTTCCCAAAGCGCATCGTACAAGCCGCGGTCAGACACGCAGACAAGACCGGCTCCCCCATCCGATTCGCTGTTGTTTGCCAGCTCCTCTTTGGTGTATCCGGTCATATCACAGAAATTCTGGCTGATAAAGCTCAGCCGTATCTCGTTGTCCAGGCGGAATTGACGAAATCCGCCGATCTGCCGATCCAGAATCTCCGCCGCGTTTTCTACTTGACTGTTCATGTGTATACCTCTCGTGTTTCGTATCCGATCCCTGTCACGCTCGATGCTGCCACCCTTTATTATAGCACAAAACTCGGTGTTCGTCAATGGTCAATTCTTGGGTTTGACATTCCAAAAAAGGGAATTCCTTCAAAAGCAGGAAGCAGGGGAGAACCCCCTGCATTGTATCCATGCTTCTTACATAAGCTGGTCTGCCTGTACCTTGCCGAGGCTCCGGAAGCGGTCGTAGCGCTTGGGGAGTAGATCGGGATCCTTGGAAAGCTCCTCCAGCTCCTCGGACAGGAGGGATCGGATGCGGTCATAATACTCCTTTTGTCCCAGGTCAGCCTCCGAGAGGATGCGCTCGATGATGCCCAGACTTTTGGCGTCCTCGGCGGTGAGCTTGAGGCTCTCGGCGGCGGCATCGGCCTTGGCGGCATCCTTCCAGAGGATGCTGGCGCATCCCTCGGGGGAGATTACCGAGTAGACGGAATTCTGGAGCATCCATACCCGATCTGCCACGGCCAGCGCCAGCGCGCCTCCGCTTCCGCCCTCACCGATCAGCACCGAAATGACGGGCACGCACAGCGTACTCATTTCCATGAGATTTTCGGCGATGGCCTGTCCTTGGCCGCGCTCCTCCGCGCCGATGCCGCAGAAGGCGCCCGAGGTGTCCACGAAGCAAATGATGGGGCGGCCGAATTTTTCTGCCTGCTTCATCAGACGGAGTGCCTTGCGGTATCCCTCGGGATGGGGGGCGCCAAAGTTGCGCTCCACCCGCTCCTGGGAGGAATGCCCCTTTTCAATGGCAATGACCGTGACAGGGGTACCGTTCAGGCGGGCGATGCCGCCGATGATGGCTTTATCGTCGGCGTATCGGCGGTCGCCATGCATTTCAATGAAATTCTTGAAGATATTCTTGATATAATCCTGTCCCGTGGGACGCTGGTTATCTCTGGCGAGTCTCACTCGCTCGTAGGGGGTCGCGCTCATGAATGATTCCCTCCGTTGTGCATTTTCAGAAGCTCTGCCAAAAGCTTACGCTGATCCTTGCGAGCGGCGATCCGGTCGATGAAGCCGTGCTCCAAAACAAACTCCGCCGATTGGAACTCCTTGGGCAGGGATTGCTTGGTGGTCTGCTCGATCACGCGCTTGCCTGCAAAGCCTACGGTGGCACCGGGTTCGGCCAGAATGATATCGGCCTCCATGGCAAAGCTGGCGGTCACACCGCCCGTGGTGGGGTCGGTGAGGATGGCGATATACAGAAGCCCTACGTCGCTGTGCTGCTTGACGGCGGCGCTGGTCTTGGCCATCTGCATGAGGGAGAGAAGCCCCTCCTGCATCCGCGCCCCGCCCGATACCGTAAAGCCGACCACGGGCAGACGGTGCTCGGCGGCGTACTCGAACAGGGAAGTGATCTTCTCGCCCACGGCGCTTCCCATGGAGCCCATCATGAAGGACGGCTCCATGGCAAAGATACAGCAGGGCTGCTTCGCGATGGCGGCGGTACCGCAAATCACGGCCTCGTCCTCCTCGCTGGCGGTGCGGGAGGTATCCAGCTTTTCCGTATATCCGGGGAAATCCAGGGGATTGCAGGATTTAATGCCCGCGAACAGCTCGCGGAAGCTGCCCTTATCGGTGACCGTGCTGATACGCTGACGCGCCTTCATGCGGAAATGGTAACCGCAGGGGCAGACCAGTTGATTGGCCCAGAGCTTGCTCATGGGAATATCCTTGCGGCAGTTCGGGCACTTTTTTTCGGGCTCGCCCGCATCGCTTTGAACGGGAGCCGAGGTACGGCCGCCCTCTTCCAGATTGTTTTTGGGTTTTAAGAAATTCAGTAATGCCACAATAGCCTCCTGTGTAGGGAATGATGGGGTGCGACCGTTGGTTCGATACGGATCATCGGCTGCCCATGAAGGTCAGATCGTAGTCACCCGAGGCGAAGCGCTTGTCGGATACGATGCGGAGCTGCTCCTCGGCGTTGGTGGGAATGCCGTCGATCACCAGCTCGCAGAGCGCGGCGCGGAGCTTGCGCAGGGTCTCCTCGCGGGTCTTGGCGTAAACGATGAGCTTGCCGAGCAGGGAATCGTAGTAGGGGGATACCACCGTGCCCTCCACAAGGCAGGTGTCGAAGCGTACCGAAGGGCCTCCGGGGACGTGGAGCATCTTGAGGGTGCCGCAGCTTAACGCGTTGATACGGCACTCGATGGCAGAGCCGGTGGTGCGGACGTCCGCTTGGGTGAAGTTCAGGGGAATTCCCGCGGCGATGCGGATCTGCCACTTGACCAGATCGAAGCCGGTCAGCATTTCGGTGACGCAATGCTCCACCTGAAGCCGCACGTTCATTTCCATGAACCAGAAGTTTCCGTCCCCGTCGTAGAGGAATTCCAGCGTGCCTGCCCCCACGTAACCGATCTTGCGAACGGCATCCACCGCTGTTTGGGTGATGTGGCGGCGTTGCTCCTCGGTGACGGCGGGGGAAGGGGTCTCCTCGATGAGCTTCTGGTTTCGTCTTTGCAGGGAGCAATCCCGCTCTCCCAGGCAGACCACGTTGCCCGCTTCGTCCGCCAGGATCTGAAGCTCGATGTGGCGGGCGGGGAACACGTACTTTTCCAGATACACCGAACCGTCTCCGAAGGCGCTGGCGGCCTCGGCGGTGGCCTGCATGTAGGCGTCGTCCATCTCATCCTCGCTTCGGATGAGGCGAATCCCCCGCCCGCCTCCGCCGGCGCAGGCCTTCATCATGATGGGATAGCCGATCCGCTCGGCATCCTTTTTCGCGTCGCTCAGGGAGGCGACAGCCTTTGTGCCCGGGATGACCGTCAGTCCCGCGTCGCTCATGAGCTCCTTGAGGATGGCCTTATCGCTGAGCCGTTCCATGTCCTCGGGGTTGGGGCCAATGAAAACGATGCCGTTTTTGCGGCACATGCGGGCGAAATGGGCGTTCTCGGAAAGGAAACCGTAGCCGGGGTGAATGGCCTGCGCGCCCGCCAGCAGAGCGGTGCTGATGATCTGGGCTTCGTTCAGGTAGCTTTCGGAGGCCTCGGCGCGGCCGATGCAGTAGCTTTCGTCGGCCAGCGCTACGTGGAGGGCGTTCCTGTCGGCCTCGGAATAGACCGCCACCGTGGAAACGCCCATTTCCTTGCAGGCGCGGATGATGCGGACGGCGATCTCGCCGCGGTTTGCAATCAGAATTTTGGAAAACATAGGTTACTCTCCCACTTGGGTAATGGCGAAGGAAAACTCGGCGCTGACGCAGAGCTTGCCGTCCACGGTCACGCGTCCCTCGGCAAAGTAGAAGGGATGCTTGGCGCGCTTGATGGAGCATCTTGTCTCAATGAGATCCCCGGGGCGGACGGAATTGCGGAACTTGACGTTGTTGAGCCCCGTGTAGACGGGGAGCTTCCCATCGGTCATGACGTCAGCCATGAGCACACAGGCGGATTGCGCCAGGATCTCGCAGAGGATGACGCCGGGGACGATGGGGTTTCCGGGGAAATGACCCTGCAGGAAGAACTCGTCGCCGCGCACGCGGTAATGGCCGACGGCTACGCCATCTTGGTTTTCTACGTCATCTACCAAAAGCATATTGTCCCGATGGGGAAGGATCGTCATGATCTCGTCACGATTCAAAAGAGCCATGGCCTACCTCCCGATGCAGAACAGCTCGGTGCCGAACTCGACGACCTGCCCGTTGGTGACGCTGATCTTTTCGATGACGCCGTCATCCTCTGCGGTGATCTCGTTCATGAGCTTCATGGCCTCGATGATGCAAAGGGTCTGGCCGCGTGTGACGCGGTCGCCGATCTTGACGAAGGGCTCGGCATTTTCGGCGGGGGCGGCGTAGAATACGCCTACGATGGGGGAGGTGACGCGGGTAACACCGGCGGCGGGCTTGGCGGTCGGAGTGGATGCCGTTGGAAGCGGGTCAGCCGCGGCCGTTTGGATGACCACGGGCTCTCTGACTGCGGCGGGCAGGGTACGCTCCATGCGAACCGTGGCGCCCTCCTCGGTGATCTCCAGAGCGGTCAGCTCCAGCTCCTTCATGAGGGCGGCGTATTTGCGGATATCTGTTTCTTTCATGGTGTCACACCGTTACCTTTCTGAAGGCCAGGCAGGCATTATGACCGCCGAAGCCCAAGGAATTGGAGAGCGCCAGATCGATCTCCTGCTCCACCGCCTCGGCAGGCATGTTGCCGACGGCGCATACAGGATCCGGCTGATCCAGGTTAATGGTGGGGGGGATCACGCCCTCCTTAAGAGCGAGAAGACAGGCCAGAGCCTCTACGGCGCCGGCGGCGCCCAGCATATGCCCCGTCATGGACTTGGTGGAGCTGACGAAGGCGCTTGCGGCGGCCTCGCCCAGCGCTGTTTGAATGGCCAGCGCCTCTACCTTGTCGTTCATGGGGGTACCGGTTCCGTGGGCGTTGATATAGACGCGATCTGCCTCGGTGTAGCCGGCCTCGGCCAGCGCGTCCATCATGGCGCGGGAGCTGCCCCGCGCTTCGGGGTGGGGGGCGGTCATGTGGCTGGCATCGCAGGTGGAGCCGTAGCCGCAGACCTCGCCGTAGATGCGCGCCCCGCGGGCGACGGCGTGCTCGTATTCCTCCAGTACCAAGCAGACCGCGCCCTCGCCGATGACGAAGCCCGCGCGGCGGCTGTCGAAGGGCAGGGAAGCGGCGTTGGGATCCTCGGAGGTGGACAAGGCCTTCATGTTGACGAAGCCGGCGACGGCCATGGGACAAATGGCGGCCTCCGCGCCGCCCGTGATGACCGCGTCAGCGTAGCCGTGGCGGATGAGGCGCATGGCCTCTCCGATGGCGTTGGAGCCCGAGGCGCAGGCGGTGACGGCGGGCATGACCGAGCCGCGGCAATCGTACTTGACGGCGATCATACCGGCGGCCATGTTGGGGATCATCATGGGGACAAACAGGGAAGATACTTTTCGGCTTCCTCTCTCCAAGAGCTTGAGATGCTCTGTCTCAAAGGTGTGGATGCCGCCGATGCCGACACCCAGATAGACACCCATGCGTTCGGGGGCGACCTTCCCCGCGATGCCGCTGTCGTTCATGGCCTCGTCGGCGGCCACCAGGGCGAACTGGGTGTAGCGGTCGGTGCGCAGTGTTTCGGATTTATCCATATAGCGCAGAGGATCGAACTCCTTGACCTCAGCGCCGAGCTTGGCTTTGTAATCGGTGGTGTCAAACAGGGTGATGGGGGCGATGCCGTTCTGCCCGGACTTGAGCGCCGCCCACGTCTCGGCTACGGTGTTGCCCACGGGGGTGATGGCGCCCAGACCCGTGACCACGACTCTGCGGTTTTGTGTGTTCATAGAAACCTCCTTACATAGCGATGCCGCCGTCTACGCGGAGCACCTCTCCGGTTACGTAGTCCGCGCTCACGAGGTAAGCTACGGCCTCTGCCACATCCTCGGGGCGACCCATATGCCCCAGCGGGATGGCGGCCAGCAGGGGATTATCGGCCTGGCTGACGGTCATATCGGTGGCGATGAAGCCGGGAGCGACGGCATTACAGCGAATGCCCTTGGGGGCGAGCTCCTTGGCGATGGTCTTGGTCATGCCGATGAGACCCGCCTTGGAGGCGGCGTAGTTGCACTGGCCCACGTTACCCATCAGACCCGCTACCGAGGCGATGTTGATGATACAGCCTTCCTTGTTGCGGATGAACAGACCCGAGCAATGGCGGATCATATTGAAGGCTCCCTTGAGATTCACGGCGATGACTTGATCGAAGTCGGATTCCTTCATCATGGCGGCCAAGCCGTCGCGGGTGATGCCTGCGTTGTTGACCAGCACGTGTACCGTGCCGAAATCGCCCTTGATGGCGGCCACGGTCGCCTTGACGGCCTCGAAATTCGATACGTCGCAGATATAGGCCTTGGCCTGTACGCCGAAGTCGCCTGCGAGACGGTCGCAGACGGCTTGGGCTACGGTGGGATCGCCTACGTCAATGATGGCGATGTGGGCGCCCAAGGACGCCAGCTTTGCGGCGGTGGCTTCGCCCAGACCGCGGCTACCGCCGGTGATGACGGCTACCTTTCCTTGCAGATTCATAGGGATACCTCCTCGAGAATGGCGGGTAGATCTGAAACCGTGTAGCACTTGACGGTCGCGTCGATCTTGCCGATCATGTTTTTCAGCGTCTTCCCGGGACCGATCTCCACAAAGGTGTCGATTCCCGCGGCGATCATATTCCGAATCAGCTCCTCCCACAAAACGGGATGGCAGATCTGCTCGGCGAGGGTATCGGCATAGGCGTCGGCGTAGGGAAGGGCTGTCTTATTGGAATACAGTATAGTACGGGGCGTATGGAAATCAGCCTGCGCCAGCTCATCTTTGAACGCGCGGGCGGCGTCGTTCATGAAGGGAGAATGGAAGCCGCCCTTGACCTTGATGGGCAGAGCGCGGCCTCCCGCGGCCTTGACGTCGGCGGAAAAAGCAGGGATCTGCGCGGATGCTCCCGCGACGGAGACCTGCCCGGGGCAGTTGAAATTGACGGGGTACACATCGGGGTAGGCGGAGCAGAGCTCGCGCACCTTGGCGGCATCCAGCTTGACCACGGCAACCATAGCGGTGTCCCGCGCGTCGGCGGCGGCCTGCATCAGCTCGCCCCGCTTGCAGACCAGCTTAAAGCCCGTCTTGGTATCAAACATCCCCGCGTAGGTGGCGGCGACCACCTCGCCCAGCGAAAAACCGGCCACGGCCTCGGGAACGATTCCGTGAGCGGTGAGCGCGCTTGCGGCGGAAAGCTCCATGGCGAACAGGCAGGGCTGTGTGTTCTTCGTTTCCTTAAGCTCCTCCTCGGTACCACCAAAGCATTGGACGGATGTGCTGGGACGGAGGGTGTCGCACAGATCGAAGATCTCTTTGGCGGCGGGGAATTGCTCGTACAGCTCACGTCCCATGCCGGGGAATTGATCTCCCTGACCCGAAAATACAAAAGCTATTCTACCCATTTGGATGCTCCTTTCAGGATGGGCTCGGCCTCCTCCATGATCTCTCGGATAATCTCGGCGGCCGGTTGTTCTTTCTTGACCATAGCGGCGATCTGACCTGCCAGGAAGCAGCCTTTTTCCAAGTCTCCCTCTTGAACAGCCAAGCGAAGCGCGCCGACGGCCAACTGCTCCAGTTCCTCGTCGGGCATACCGCCGTACTCGGCCTTGGAGTAGTTCTGGGCAAACTTGGTGCGCAGACTGCGGACGGGATGACCCAGCCGCTTACCCGTGACCATGGTACACAGGTCGTTTGCCTTGAGGATCTTTTCTTTATAAGTGGGGTGGATGGAGCATTCGGCGGCGGACAGGAAGCGGGTACCGAGCTGTACGCCCTTGGCGCCCAGCATAAATGCGGCGGCAACACCGCGGCCGTCCGCGATTCCTCCCGCGGCGATGACGGGGAGAGGGGTGGCGTCGCAGACCTGGGGAACCAGCACCATGGTGGTCAGCTCGCCCACATGGCCGCCGCTCTCGCCGCCCTCGGCGATCAGCGCGGAGGCGCCTGCGCGGGTCATCAGCTTGGCCATGGCTACTGAAGCTACCACGGGGATGACCTTGATGCCTGCGGCTGTCCAATCCTTCATATATTTGGAGGGGTTACCGGCGCCGGTGGTGACCGCCTCCACGCGCTCCTCGGCCACGACGGCGGCCACGTCATCCGCAAAGGGACTCATCAGCATGATGTTGACGCCGATGGGGCGGGTCGTGAGGGAGCGAGCTATTTGAATTTGTTCCCGCACGTAGGCGGCGGGGGCGTTGCCGGCGGCGATGATGCCCAGACCGCCGCCCTCGGAGACGGCCGCGGCCAATCTCCCGTCGGCGATCCAAGCCATACCGCCCTGGAATACCGGGTAACGGATACCCAGCAGTTCGCAGATCTCGGTTCGGATCATGATTTAACCCTGTACCTTGCTCTGGATGAACTTGTTGAGGTCATCCACGGTTTCGACCTTCTGATCCAGCTCGATCTCTACGCCGATCTCATCCTCCAGACTCATGAGCAGCTCTACGGTGTCCAGGGAATCAATGCCCAGCTCGGCAAAGGTGCTCTCGGGCTTGATGGTAGAAACGTCGCAATCGGTTCTCTCTGCGATAACGTTGGCAATAGCGTTGAAATACATGGTAATATACCTCCGGAAATTTCAGGCAGCGTCCGCTTTGGGGCTGTCCGTTGCCTATATTATACCCAACCCGAGTTCCGCTTGGGTTCCACTTCTGTTCCGATGCCGTTCCAAAAGTTTGAATATTTTGTGAATTTCTGAAAAAAACACGGTGGAACGGAGAAGGAACGGCTCTGTAAGCGGCGAATTGAGAGAGAAACGAAAAAAAACAAAATTTTTTAAAAAACTTTTCAAAAACCCCTTGACAAATCCGATGAAATCGTGTATAATCTATACCGTTGTCACGGACAAGGTACCGCGGGCAATTCAACGCGAGAGTGGCGGAACTGGCAGACGCGCACGTTTGAGGGGCGTGTGGTTCACACCGTACGGGTTCAAGTCCCGTTTCTCGCACCATGAAAAAGCACTTGCGAAAGCAGGTGCTTTTTTCAATTTTGTTTGAAAAATGACAGACTCCTTTATGTCCCCAAAGCGGATCCTTTTCCGCATAGCCGCGCGGCCGTGGGAGAATCGTACATTATAGAAATAAGCCTATGAATTTGTGAAAAAGCATTGACATTCGCGAAAAAAGAAGCTATAATAAGATTGTGGAAATGCACCTCTCGCCGTCCACGGACAAGCCGTCCC
>JAZQXS010000263.1:0-2102 GCA_045633025.1 Eubacteriales bacterium
CTTCCTAAGTCTAACGGCAAAACTACTTGACTTTTATCTCCCATTGTTGTATAATTAACTTACTACGGGCATATCCGCTTTTTTCCGTAAGAAAATACAATGAATGGAAAAAACAAAAATGAATTACAACACGTTGAAAAAGCAAACCAACAAAGGCTGGAATACTTGGAATGTACTGAATGTTCTTTCCTATTCGCATCTGCCTGACGGCTTTACCATTAATTTTTGCATCAAGGAATATAGTGACTTCCACGTACACCGTCAGAACTTGATCGGGCGGGATCAGGCGCTGACTCCCTCTGCCCGCTCCTACGACGGAAGCTGTACCCGCATGAATGTGAAGCGCGGTGGCATGGAGTTAGATATCCGTACTGTTGTGGATGGGGAAGATCAGATCATCCTCGTCACTCCTTTGCACATAGCGGATTCACATTCCCACTCCTTCATATCTCCCTTGCGTCCCGGTCACTATCCCAAGCCCACCCTCATTATTGAGGCTTGTCTGCTCTGGGGGAAGGAAGGCGGCGTGCACAAAGAGGATGGCAAGCTTACCGCCCAATGCGGTGGCCGTCGATATGAGATCTATACCACATCCCCTACGGTTGAGGCGCACCATACCTACTCCCTCTCTCCTTATATAGCGGTAACCTTGGATCGCCCGGTGGTGATTTCCACTCGACCCTGTTCCATCGAGGAGGCGGAAGCCCTCTACGCCGCCGCCAAGGCAGAAATCGATAAAGTCAATACCGCATTCGGTGCTCATGCAGAGGCCTATTCAGCCATGAAGACCTGCCTGGCCTGGGACACCATATATGAGTGTGAGCATGACCGCATTTGCTCTCCCGTATCCCGTGCCTGGTGTATGAGCTGGGGCGGCTACGTTCTTTTCGATTGGGATACCTATTTTGCGGCTCTTATGGCCTCGCTGGAATCGAAGGAGTTGGCTCAGCTCAATGCCATAGCCATCACCGATGAGGTATCCCCCGACGGCTTTGTCCCCAATTACGGTTGCGCGCACAAGGGAGGCTCCTTTGACCGCACGCAGCCTCCCGTAGGGGCCTATGTCTGTATGGAGATCTATCGCAAGTACCCCGAAAAATGGTTTATCGAGCACGTTTTCCCCATCCTTCTGGGGTGGAACCGCTGGTTTGTGGATCACCGCATGACGGAAGAAGGGTATCTTTGCTGGGGCTCTGAACCCAACCGTGGTCAGGGTTATGACTGGCAGGCGGCAGCTTTCGAGAGCGGTCTGGACAATTCCCCCATGTACGACGGAATCCCCTTCGACTCGGAACGCCACATCATGCTGCTGGCCGACGTAGGTCTCATGGGTCTGTACGTCATGGATTGCCGCTGTCTCATAGAGATGGCAAGGGTCATAGGCCGCGAGGACGTGATCTCCGAGCTTGAGGAGCGCAAGGCCAAGGTGGAGTCTGCCCTCACGCCCCTGTGGGATGAGGATTTCGGCCTGTTTCTGAACAAAAACCTCTGCGACGGCACCCTCTCCCGCCGCATCTCGCCCACCAATTTCTACGCCCTGAACGCCGACTGCGTAACCGAGGAGCAGAAAAGACGCATGATGGATGAGCATTTCTATAACCCGGATGAATTTTGGGGCGATTACATCATGCCGACCATAGCCCGCAACGACCCTGCCTACGCCGATCAGAACTATTGGCGCGGACGCATTTGGGCGCCGACAAATTTCCTTGCCTATGTTGCCATGAAATATGCGGGCTTGAATAAAGAATGTGATGACTTGGCCGCAAAATCCGAGGAGCTCTTTCTGAAGGAATGGCGCCTCCACGGACATGTCCATGAGAATTACAACGCTGACAGCGGGATGGGCTGTGATGCGGGCAACAGCGACCCCTTCTACCATTGGGGTGGATTGCTGGCCTATATTGCCATCGATAACGGAAAGTAAGTGATTGCGCAGAGCGGGAAAATATGCTATAATAAAAGGGAATCTCTAAAAATTCATCACACGAAAAATCGGCGGAATCTTTTCCGTTTGCCCACGGAGTGGGCGCTTCACGAAAATCCCTTCGCGTAGGGTGAACTACGCGCGCGGAATTTTGTTTCATCTGACGAAAAATCTT
>JAZQXS010000264.1:0-3805 GCA_045633025.1 Eubacteriales bacterium
GACATGGCCCGTTGGTCAAGCGGTTAAGACGCTAGCCTCTCACGCTGGAAACATGGGTTCGATTCCCGTACGGGTCACCAAAAAGAGAAACATCCGAACTTTGGTTCGGATGTTTCTCTTTTTTGATCATCCGTTTCGGCAATTGAAGCCTTCAATCCGCCGGTACTTTGCCTGTTTTTGCTTTTTTCGGCGCGGATTGGTGCCGAGCCCCGCTCGGCGGTCGATCTCCCGTACGGGTCACCGATTATCTGTTTCGGCAATTGAAGCCTTCAATCCGCCGGTTACTTTCTCATTACCTCTTTTTCAGCGCGGATTGATGCCGAGCGCCGTCCTTCCCTGTCGAACAAAATTTTGGTTATTTTCTTCACTTGTCACCAAAGATTCATGCTACGTTCATATTTTTGTGGTATAGTAATTATATCTGATCATTTTTGACATTTTGATAAAATTTCGCGGCATGACCGTACAGAATCGGAGGCGCAAAGCATTGCTTCAACTGAAAAACATCCAAAAAATCTACGACGTGGCCGACAACCCCGTCCACGCGCTGAACGGAGTCAGCATCGACTTCCGCGAGTGCGAATTCGTATCCATCCTGGGTCCCTCAGGCTGCGGTAAGACCACCCTGCTCAACATCGTGGGCGGTCTGGATCGCTACTCCGACGGCGACCTGCTCATCAACGGACGCTCCACCAAGAACTTCAAGGATCGCGATTGGGATACCTACCGCAACCACAGCGTGGGCTTCGTCTTCCAGAGCTACAACCTCATCCCCCACCAATCCGTGCTGGCCAACGTCGAGCTGGCGTTGACCCTCTCGGGTATCTCCAAGGCCGGGCGCCGCAGACGCGCCACCGAAGCGCTCGTGAAGGTAGGCCTGGGCGACCAGCTCAAGAAAAAGCCCACCCAGATGTCGGGCGGTCAGATGCAGCGCGTCGCCATCGCCCGCGCCATCGTCAATGACCCCGATATCCTCCTGGCCGACGAGCCCACGGGCGCTCTGGACACCGCCACCAGCGTGCAGATCATGGAGATCCTCAAGGAGATCGCCAAGGACAAGCTGGTCATCATGGTCACCCACAACCCCGAGCTGGCCGAGCAGTACTCCACCCGTATCGTACGCCTCCGCGACGGCGCGGTCATCGATGACTCCATGCCCTTTGTGGCGCCCGCCGCCACCGAGGAGGTCGTTCGCAAGACGGCCGTGAAAAAGGGCAAAAAGACTTCCATGTCCTTCCTCACCGCCCTCACCCTCTCCCTCAACAACCTCATGACCAAGAAGGGGCGTACCTTCATGACCTCCTTCGCCGGCTCCATCGGTATCATCGGCATCGCCCTCATATTGGCTCTGTCCAACGGTATCAATATCTTCATAGCCACGGTGCAGGAGGATACCCTGTCCACCTTCCCGCTGACCATTCAGAAAACCACGCAGGATACCGCCGCCCTGCTGGGCGCCATGACCCAGACGAATACCGAGGGCGTGGGACAGCGCGACAGCGAGTTCGTCTACGTGGATGATTCCATGGGCACCATGATGGGCGCCATGTCCGCCACCGTGGAGAACAACCTCGAGGCCTTCAAGAAGCACATCGAGGCGAACCGCGACGAGCTTGCGCCCCATATCAGCGACATTCAGTACACCTATGACTACAACCTCCAGGTCTACAATCTCGTAGATACCGTCGACGAGGACAGAAATCCCGTCTCCGAGGCGAGAAAGCTGGGTATGGAGGTCATTTTCGAGAACATGGGCGAGGCCTTCTCGGGCATGACGGAGCTGGTGGAGATGAGCGGAGGCATGGGCATGAGCGTCCTCTCCGAAATGATCAACAACCAAGCGCTCCTGGATCAGCAGTACGACGTGATCGCGGGCGAGTGGCCCTCCGCGTACAACGAGATGGTTCTGGTGGTCGGCTCCAACAACCAGATCAGCAAGATGACCCTGTACATGCTGGGTCTGCTGGATCCCGACAACATCAGCGGTGAGATCGAAGCCCTCATGCAGGGCGAGTACGAGTCCGCCGAGCTCCCTCCCTACTCCTTCGAGGATATCCTGAACACCCGCTTCATGCTCCTCTCCACCGAGGATTTCTTCGTGGAGAACGAGTTCGGCAGAACCTACTCCGCCAACGATACGTCCTACCCCGTTTGGACCGATATCCGCGACTCCCACGCCTTTGACGAGAAAAAGGAGGCGCAGTTCATCTCCGAGCACGGCGTGGAGCTGAAGATCTCGGGTATCATCCGCGCCAAGGAGGGTACCTCCGCCACCAGCGTCTCCGGCGCCCTCGGCTATACCAAGGAGCTCACCGATTTCATTCTGGCGCAGAACGCCGAGAGCCGAGTGATCTCCCAGCAGAAGGAGACCCCCGACGTCAACGTGCTGACCGGTCTTCCCTTTGAGCGCACCCACTACACCCCCGAGACCATCCACGAACTTGTGGACAAGATCGACAGCGCGACCATGGAAATGTTCTACGCCTATATGACCCAGGAGATCCTCAACAACCCCGAATTCTCGGATCGGATCCAGGTCAAGGACACCGAATCCTTCCTGGGCATGTATATGCTCCTGCCCGCTGAGCAGCAGGCGCAGATCTTTGAGGCAGTGCTCACCGCCGCCCGCGCCAACCCCGCCAACGAGACCGGCTTGACCATGCTGTGCATGGCGCTCAGCCAGTCCACGGGCGGCATCACCATCACCCCCGACAATTTCGTCAAGCTCCTGCCCGCGCTGGAGCTCCGCACCCAGATCTTGGGCGCGTTTATGGGTATTCCCGCCGGCGAGCAGATGCCCATGCCCATCCCCGGTCTCATTGAAATGGCCGGTGAGGACACCATGCAGGTCATCTACAAGAACCTGGAGGACAGCATCAAGGGCATGACCGTCAACGAGGAGATCTTCCTGGCGGTTCTCGGTACCCTGTCCGCCGAGGACGAGGCGTTCATCCAGCTTGAGGAGACCCTCTACGGTATGGCGCCCCAGATCGACGCGACCTACGCCAGCGTGCTGAACACGCTGGACGACGCCGAGGCCGCCAAGCCCGCCTCCATCAACTTCTACGCCAAGGATTTCGAGTCCAAGGATTGGATCGAGGATTTCATCACCGCCTACAACGACAGCGCAGAGGAGGCTGATAAGCTGAAGTACACCGACATGGTGGGTATCCTCATGTCCTCGGTGACCAGCATCATCAACGCCATCTCCTACGTCCTCATCGCCTTCGTTTCCATCTCGCTGGTGGTTTCCTCCATCATGATCGGTATTATCACCTATATCTCGGTTCTGGAGCGCACCAAGGAGATCGGTATTCTCCGCGCCATGGGCGCCTCCAAGCGGGACATCTCTCGCGTGTTCAACGCCGAGACCCTCATCATCGGTCTGGCGGCCGGTATCATCGGTATCGTCTTTACGATCATCGTATGTATCCCCGCCTCGGCCATCATCCAGCATCTGACAGGCATCCCCTCCCTCGCAGCCATCCTGCCCTGGCAGGGCGCCATCGTCCTCATCGCCGTGTCCACGATCCTGACCGTGATCTCGGGTCTTATCCCCTCGAGAAGCGCTTCCCGTAAGGATCCCGTCGTAGCGCTGAGAAGTGAATAATATGTTTTTGTGGGGAGAACTTCTTGAAAGAAGTTCTCCCCACACCCCTCTCAAGAACTTTCCATAGGCGTTGCAAAATGCAGGGGCTTTGCCCCTGCACCCCACCAAAGAACTTTTTGAAAAAAGTTCTTTGTAATCTCCAAAACTTCCCCAAAAATCCCAACATCCCATTTTTGAAGGTTCTTGAAGGGGGGC
>JAZQXS010000265.1:0-5805 GCA_045633025.1 Eubacteriales bacterium
GCCTTTGTAATACAAAGGCGAAACTGGCGATAAAACAGAACAATAAATAAGAATTTGACGGAGGGAAGTTATGTTATATCATGTATCACCAGTTGCTGGTCTAAAAACTCTTCAACCGAGAGTTTCAACACATAAAGTTGAATATGTATATGCAATAGAAAATTTGGTAACGGGTCTTCTATTTGGAGCAAAATGGGATGATTTTGACTTTATTCTGTCTACTGATAAAAACGGAAATCCTGTTATTTGCGAATGTTATCCCGATGCTTTCAAATCTGTATACCAAGGCAAGACTTGCTCAGTATATTTTTTGAATGATGAAGGGTTCCAAAGAAATAAAACATCTTGGAGCGAAGAACTTGTAAGTGAAAACAAAGTGCAGGTTGTTGAGGAACATGTAATCACTGACTTGTACAATCGGCTATTAGATGAAGAACAAAATAATAAACTGATTGTCCATCGTTATGAGTATTGTACTGAATACCGAAAAACCATTTCTAATCATATTGTTGATAGGCTCATAAGATTTGAGGTAGATTTAAGCAACATAAGCGAGTCAGATAACAGGTTTTCAAAGTACTATAGAGCAATTGTTACTGAACTTATACAAATTACCGATGGGCATTTATTACCATAATTTAGTTCAGCCAATTCCGATTTATCGAACAGAATAAACAACCCCCGACAGACATTAAAATCTGTCGGGGTTAATCTTTGCTTTCTGCATATCAAATTTCGCTTATCCGTAGGGGCGTTCTTTGAACGCCCGCGGGCGAACCGCCGAGCTTGCTCGGATGTTCGCCCCTACCGTGTGTCAGGTGATTTCTCCGCTAAGAACATCACCCATTCGGTGCGCCTCTCTTTTACTCTTAACGGGATTGCCTCCGGATAAACCCGGGTTTACCGCCCGCCTCGGTGGCCGCCGCCTCCGCCGTGACGGCTTCCGCCGCTACCGCTGCTTCCCTTGGATTGGGGAGAGTAGGTACGGGTGGTATATTCGCGGATGAATTGGTCGCTGTTCTTGGACAGCTCCAATCTGGCGTAGCGATCCAGCGGGTAGTCCACCGATGCCCGCTTTTTCTTGTAGGAGGCCACCACGCCCACGCAAACAAGTAGGGCGATGACCGCCGCGATGACGGCGGATACGCCGATCACGACCGCCCAGGGCGCGCCCACGCGGCCCTCATAGGCCTTCGCGGAGAGTTCAAAAAAGCTCTCGGCGCCGCTCATCACGTTGCCGCTCTTGATATGGTCATACACCGCGTCCGCGTCCAGAACGTAGTCCACCTCCTTTTGGCTGATGGCGTAGTTGGCCTCGCCGTAGGTGTACATATCGTAGTAGTAGGTGCTGTTTCCCCGCTCGTAGGTCACGATCAGCAAAACGGCATCCTCGGTTTTCAGATTCTTCACGTCGCGGCAATAATCATCCCCGTAGAAATCGTCGTAGGCATGATCCGCCTCGTAGGTTGCGAAATACAGCTCCACGCCGTATTCGGCCGAAAGCGCCTCCAGGCGGTTGGCCAGCTTCTCCGCCTGCGGCGCAAGGAGCATCCCCGCGGGGTCATAGACACGCTGATTCGCCTCCGCGCCCACGGGCAGTACCGCCCACAGGCATACCGCCACAAGCGCAAGGATCACGGCCGCGATTCGTCTGAGATACAGCTTCTTCATCAGAACAGCACACCTCCGATCATAGACAGAATGGCCGTTGCGGGTACAGCGACAGCGCCCGCCAGAATAGCCAGCTTGGGGTAGCTGATGGGCAACTCCCCGTAGATCTTCCCCGTAGAGCCGTTGAGAGCGAAGGTGTAGACCTTCCCGTCCTTATGAGTATAGGTCAATATCCAGATAGGCAGAAGGGCGTATTCCCAGTGGCTCTGCTTGATCCGCACCTGCACGTCAGAGGGGGTAAGGGAGGAGTAGGACGCCGTGACGGTACGGCGGAGCAGCTCTTCTGTATAGGTGTGCATCCGCTCCCGCACCTCCTCAGAGAGGGCGTCGCGCTCGATATCCCGTTTCTTGGCGTAAAAGCCCGACAGGTAGGGCATGGAGAAGTCCGCCAGCTCATCGGAGGGATAGGGCAAAACGCCCTCCAGCATTTTCTGGTCGGCATCCGACAGGGCGCAGGTCACGATATCCTCGAAGTGGATATCCCCCGCCCGTTCGAGCTTATAAACCTGAGTCTCGGTGTACTTGTAGTCCCCCGAGCGCCAGGAGCGAACCCGGGTCGCGTCGAAATCGGCGGAGCCGTCCGCGTCGGCGTCCGTGACCCAGAAGGGGTAGTACACCCCGCGGATCTGCGCCGCGTGAGCCTGGGACTTGAACTCCTTGGGCAAAAACCACTTGCTTTTGCACCACTTAAGGAAGGTTTTCTGGGCTTCCTCCTGCGTGATGCGGAAGGGGATGATCTTATGAGGCTGAAGCTGTCCCGACAGCCGTCCCGCGTGAACCACGGGATTGTGGCAGTAGTAGCAGTAATCCGCCACCGTGTTGTCGTCAGCCACCACCTCGGCGCCGCAGTTGGGACAGGTGAACAGGTTCATCTGCTCGCAGTACGCCTCGCCGTCGGCCGTCTGCTTCTGCGCCGCCTCCGCCGCGCCGGATCCCGCCAGCTCCACTTCCTCAAACTCAGATAAGCAGAACTCGCAGGCAAATTTTCCCTTATCAGGGTCAAAGCCCAACCCCGCCCCGCAACAGGGGCACTGGTAGGCTACCGTATTATGTATAGACATGGTGGGTCTCCTTCTTATAGTATGGGGAGCGTGGGAGCAGGAGAGCGAGGGGCTCTGCCCCTGACCCCCGCAAACCCTTCTTAAAAGAAGGGTTTGATCCCAAGAACTTTCCCAAAAATGACAAATGAGCGTCTAAATTATGCGCGGATAGCGAATCATTCAAGGAATATTGAAAGTTTTGGGAGTTCTTAGAACCTTTTTTCATGCACTGCTTGCCGTGCGAGGTTCATAAGCCGCCGGAGGCACGCTCTCCTCGTCCCCCTCGTTCTCAGTCCCCCCTCACTTCCTCTTTCCGCACTCAGCGCAGAATTTGGCGGAGGCATCGTTCTTGGTGCCGCATTCGGTGCAGAACCACTCGGCGGCGGGCTTGGGGGAACCGCACTCGGGGCAGAACTTGCCCGTACAAACCGCGCCGCAGGAGCAAGTCCAGCTTCCACCCGCAGAAGCGGCCGGCTTGGGCGAGCCGCATTCCGCGCAGAATTTGCCCGTATTGGTCTGACCGCAGGAGCAGACCCAGCCGCCGGCGGGAGCCGGAGCGGGAGCCGCCGCCGCGCGAGCCTCGCGATCCCGCTCCATTTGCTGCTGGTTGGAGGCCGAGGCCGCGCCCATAAAGCCGCCGCCCGCGTTCATGCCCATGCCCATTCCCATGAAGGCCTGCGCCGCGCCGTTCGCATTACTGCCCGCGGCCTCCATGCCGCGCGCCACCGCGCCCTGAACGTAGCCCTCACGAATGGAGGCGTCGCCCAGCATGGCGCCTTGATTGCGCATGTCGATCATCTCTCGGGATTTGTCGTCGTAGGAAAGTCCGCCCAGACCCACCGACAGAACCTCCATACCGCGGAGCTCCTTCCAGTCGGCGTCCAGCTCGGTCTGCATATAGCGAGACAGCTCGCGGGACTTGGAGACAACGTAGGAGATGCGGATGCCGTCGGCCGACATGCTGTTGATGGCCGCGCCCAGCGCCTCCAGGAACTCGTTGAGATACTGCTCGTTGATCTCGGAAATATCCATCTTGTCCACGTTCTTGGGTACGACCTCGGTATAGAACTTGATGGGGTCGGTGACCTTGATGGAATAGGTGCCGTGGGCACGGAGGAACAGCTCGGCGTTATAGAAGCTGTCAAAATAATTGATGGGATTGCGGGTACCGAACTTGATGCCCTTGATCTCCTGCAAATTGATGAAGTATACCTTCTGCTTCGCGCTCGGCACGCCGCCGTACTTGACGCGGGAGAAGGACTCCTTGATGGAGGCGCCGAAGCCGCCCGCGAACAGGGAGGGCGCGGTGGTGTTATCCACCTTGTAGTAGCCTTCCTCGGCGGTGAAGTCCACGATCTTGCCGCCGTCCACCAGCATCATGAACTGGTTGGGGTAGACGTGGATGACCGAGCCGTTGGATATGTAGTCCTCGGTTCCCTTCTTGTTGCTGTTTCGCTTGTCGTCTGCGCGTACCTTAACCCCCTTGGTAAACAGGGTGGTACCGCCCATGTCGTTGGCCTCCAGTACCTCTAACCACTGATCGGCCAAGCCGCCGCCGATCGCGCCCACGGTTGCTTTGATGATACCCATACTTGATATATTCCTTTCGTAATCAAAATAAGGGCGTATGCCGATCCGACATACACCCTGCTTTGCGCCAAGTGCGCACTGCTGTTCAAATTATCCCGCAAGGCCGTGTACACAGCATTCGGAACCCTGTTTTGGCCAGGGCGGTGATCTATCCGCGGCTTTACTGCTCCCAGCATCCGCCGTCCTTCGGGACAAGTCAACCGATGGAGGACAGCGGGAGGTCTGCAAACCACCTCGTGAGTCGATCTCCTTTAATCAGATGTGGGTCACAATATCTGCATATCACGAACCCCGCAGGAATTTTCACACATAAAACGGAGAGATTACTCCTCGTCGCCGCCGATATCGTAATCGGCCTCGTCGGACAGCATATCGTCGAAGTAGTCGGCCACGTCGTCGAACTCATCGTCGTCGTCGATGGTAACCAGAACATCCTCGCCGTCCTCATCCTTATCGGCCTTGAGGATCACGTACTCGTATACGTCCTCCTCGTCGGGCTGATCGTCAACGGGGATCATGGCGTAGTACATCGTGCCGTTGATCTCCGCAGAACCGATGACTTCAAACTGGAGCTCGTTGCCCTCCTCATCGGTCAAGGTATAGTATTCACTCTGAAACTCTTTCTCATCCATGGTGGAAACTTCCTTTCCTGCATTGCGGCCGCGGCAGGGAGTCGCGCCCGCTCATAATTGATTGCTTATATTATACACGAAAATCGATCGCTTGTCAACGGGGTTTTTGCATGTTTTTGTGAAATTTTGAAAAATTCAGATCAACTCCGCCAAAATCGAATTGCTGACGGGGAATCCCCGCTCGGTCAAGTACACCCGACCGCCCTCCCGCGCCATGAAGCCCCTCTCTATAAAGGGTATGCAGGCGGAGCCGTAAGTATGAATGAATTCATGACCGAATCGGCGGGCAAATTCCGCCTCGTCGATTCCGTCCGCGAGGCGGGGCGCCAGCATGATGAACTCCGCCTCGCGGTCGGCGGGGGTCAGGATCTCGGTAAACTCGGTGATATCCTCCCCCCGCAAAAATCCCTCCGGATCCCTCAATTGCCCGAAGCGCGCGCCGCCCAGGCAGGAATGCGCGGCCACGCCCAGCCCCAGATAATCATGGCATTGCCAGGTGTGGAGGTTGTGGCGGGAGCGATACCCCGCGCGGGCGTAATTGGAGATCTCGTAGTGCTCGTAGCCGGCTTCGCGGAGGGTGGCCGAGGCCTGCTCCCAGAGAGCGACCGCCTGCTCGTCGGCGGTGGCCTCGTCGGCGGGAAGTCCCAAGTCCGCGCGGCCGCGGCGGTAGAAGGGCGTTCCCTCCTCCAACATCAGGGTGTAAGCCGACAGGTGGGTGGGCTCCAGCGCCAGCGCGCGGTTCAGGGTATCCGCCAGGCTGTCGGGGGTCTGGCGAGGAATGCCCAACATGAAATCCAGATTGATATTCGTGATGCCCGCCTCGCGCGCCTCCTCCACGGTGCGGGTCACGTCCTCCCAGCGGTGGAGACGTC
>JAZQXS010000266.1:0-29437 GCA_045633025.1 Eubacteriales bacterium
GTCGAGATGTGCCGCCCCGGCGACAACGTTGAGATGACCGTTGAGCTGATCAGCCCCATCGCTTGCGAGCAGGGTCTGCGTTTCGCTATCCGTGAGGGTGGCCGTACCGTCGGTTCCGGCGTGGTTTCCGAGATCATCAAGTAATTTGATTCTTCTCTGAATCATTTTGAGGCTCTGCCTCATGGATACCCCCGCGCTACGGCGCGGGGGTATCGTCTATTCCGGGTTGATTGGTAATCGGCTGTCGGTTGTCGGTTATCGGTTATCTCATCTATTTCATATTCTATCTTTGGGGATTGGTGAAATTCCATACCGGTGGTGACAGCCCACGAGCTCCCAAAAGGGGCAGAGCAGGTGCAATTCCTGCGCCGACGGCCGAACTCGGCAGAGCCGAGTTCAGAAAGTTTTCTCGCTTTGCTCGCAAACTTTCGCGTGATGCGTGTGACGTAAGGCTTCCAGAAGAACTTTCTGCGCCTTTTTGGCGCGATACAGTCCGGATGAAAAAAGATACATCCCCCCTATTCGAAAGGGGTTTTACAATGACACAGGTCAAACGCGGACAGACGTTGTCCATGTCGCGGAAAATTACGCTGACGGCCGTTTTTGCGGCGCTGGCCTTCTCCGCATACTTTCTTTTTCGCTTCAACGTTACGTTTCTGACATTCGATTTAAAGGATGCCGTTATTACCCTATCGGGGCTCCTATTGGGACCTACGACGGCATTCTCCGTATCCCTCCTGGTCGCTCTGCTGGAGTTCGTTGTGGACAGCGACACCGGATGGTACGGCTTGCTTATGAATTTCGCATCCTCCGCAACCTTTTCGGTGGTTTGCGCGACGGTGTATAAATACAGAAAAAAGCTATCCGGCGCGATCCTTGGTCTTGTATCGTCGATACTGGCCATGGTTGCCGTTATGATGGTTTTGAATCTATTCGTGACCCCGGCGTATATGGGCGCCCCCCGAAGTCAAGTGATCTCCATGATCCCGACGCTGCTTTTGCCCTTCAACGCCGTCAAGGGTACGGTCAACGCCGCCCTGGTGTTGATCCTCTATAAGCCCATCCGCCGCGCCATGCAGGCGGCCAAACTCCTGCCTCGCTCCTATATCGCCTCCGAGCCCGAGCATCCCATGGAAAAGAAAAAGCGGCTTTGGATGAGTATTGCGGTGTCGGTTGCAGGTCTGCTTTTGCTGGCAGGCGCGATCGCCGTGTTCGTGCTGGTTATGCACGGAAATATTGAAATCTGACTATGTATCCATGATACGGAAAGGCAGACGTTTTTCATGAAAGAAGCCATAGCCAACTTTTTTCTGGAGATCGTGGGGGAGGAGCTCTGCGTGCTCCTTTGCTCCATGCTCCCCATTATCGAGCTCCGCGGCGCCATTCCCATGGGCGCGGCCTTCGGGCTCCCCTGGTGGCAGACCTATCTGATCGCCGTCGTGGGAAATATGCTGCCCGTACCCATCATTCTCCTGTTCGTCAAATCCGTATTGAATTGGATGGCCAAGTGCCGCGTGAAGCTCTTCAACAAGGTGGCGAATAAAATGTTTGAGAAGGCTGAAAAAAATCGGGAGAAGATCGAAAGATACGCCTTCTGGGGGCTGACCCTGTTCGTCGCGATCCCCCTGCCCGCAACGGGCGCGTGGACGGGAACGCTGGTGGCGGCGCTGTTCGATATGCGGTTCTGGAAATCGGTTCTGTCGGCGCTTATCGGCGTGATGATCGCAGGAGTTGTCATGACCTTGATCTCCTACGGAGCCGTAGCGGCCTTCGGCGCGCTATTTTGATAAAACCTCTTGACAAAATACGCCGTTTTGTGTATAATAGAGAGTGCCCGAGCGGATCAGACACGCTTGCGGCTAACCTAACAAATCATACCTTATCCAGAGTGACGGAGGGACAGGCCCTGTGAAGTCACGACAACCTGCCGAGAGCGCTGACGCTTGCGGTAAGGTGCCAATACCTGCTTGATGAGAGATACGAAATAGCAAACCCCGCTGTTCGGTCTCGGACAGCGGGGTTTCGCATAACCCCTAACGCAAACAAACGAAAGGATATAAAAAAATGATCAATGACAACCGTTCCGTGCTGTTTACCAGCGAATCCGTAACCGAAGGCCATCCCGACAAGATCTCCGACAAAATCTCCGATGCCATTCTGGATGAGATCTTGCGCCAGGATCCTATGTCCCGCGTTGCCTGCGAGACCTTCTGCACCACCGGCCTTGTAGCCATTATGGGTGAGATCACCACCTCCGCGACAGTGGATTTCCAGAAGATCGTCCGCGATACCGTCCGTGAGATCGGCTACACCCGTGCTAAGTTTGGCTTTGACTGCGATTCTTGCGCCGTCATTTCCTCCATCCACGAGCAGTCCCCCGACATCGCCATGGGCGTGGACAAGTCCTTGGAGGCCAAGGTCGGTGAGACCGACGGTCTGGATATCGGCGCCGGTGACCAGGGTCTTATGTTCGGGTATGCCTGCAACGAGACCCCCGAGCTTATGCCTCTGCCCATCTCCCTGTCCCATGCCTTGGCGAAGCGCTTGACCGCTGCCCGTAAGAGCGGCGAGCTGGACTATCTCCGTCCCGACGGTAAGACCCAGGTGACCGTGGAGTACGTGGAAGGCAAGCCCGTCCGCGTGGATACCGTGGTGGTCTCCACCCAGCACTCCGCCGACGTCTCCCTGGAGACCATCCGTGAGGATATGATCGAGAAGATCATCCGTCCCATCGTGCCCGCTCACCTGCTGGACGAGAATACCAAGTTCTTTGTGAATCCCACCGGCCGTTTCGTCATCGGCGGCCCCGCCGGCGACACGGGTCTGACCGGACGTAAGATCATTGTGGATACCTACGGCGGATACGCCCGTCACGGCGGCGGCGCATTCTCGGGTAAGGATCCCACCAAGGTGGATCGTTCCGCCTCCTACGCCGCCCGCTATATCGCCAAGAACGTGGTAGCCGCCGGCTTGGCCGACCACTGCGAGGTGCAGGTTGCCTACGCCATCGGCGTGGCTAAGCCCGTTTCCGTGCTGGTAGACACCTTCGGTACCGCCAAGGTTCCCGAGGCCGACATCCAGGCCGCTGTACTGCGCCACGTGGATCTGCGTCCCGCCGCGATCATCCGGCGGTTTGATCTGCGCCGTCCCATTTACTGCGATCTGGCCGCGTATGGCCATATGGGTCGCGAGGATCTGCAGGCTCCTTGGGAGGCTACCGACCTGGCCGAGGTTCTTAAGGCGGAATTGTTGTAATACCAACATATTGTTCATAAAATTCCTACAATAGGTCTGCTTTGGAAAGCCCCTTCTTCGGAAAGGGGCTTTCTATCCTCCCTGTATCGGAATCACCGTTTCGGACACCGAGCATATACTGGACGTAACGAAGCTTTCGGGAGGCATATATATGAGCGTGTTGGAGACGTTTGCGCACGTGACCATCGCCGCGTTGGCGGTGATCGGATTGTATGGGATTTTGCATGGAATACTGGAATCGGTTCTGCGGCCGCGGCAGTTGACCTCGGCGGTGGTGGTGCGTACCATGGCTGACGCCGCCGATCTGGACATTCTGCTCTGCGAGGCCAAGCGCTCCCCCTGCCGTCGCCGAGGGCGAAGCGTGGTGCTGGCGATCAACGCAGAGCTTTTGGACGGCCGTATGGGCACGGTGCGCGCCTTGAAGGAGGAGTACGCTCTCCTGGCCGATCGCTACGGCGCTGAGGTCAGCGTGCTGTGGCTACATGAGCCGCAGTAGGGTGGGAGATGGTATAGGGGACGGCAGGGGTTTCACCCCTGCGCTCCACCAAAACCTTTCTTGCAAGAAAGGTTTTGGATTCCAAAGAATCTGAAAAAGATGGATAAAAAACCGTGTTAAAGGTTTTTAGGAGGCCGAAACCTTTTTTCAAAAAGGGTTCCTTCTCCACAACACGAACGAAAAAGAAAGGAGGATCGTGAGCCATGTACGACGAATCATGGTTCCCGCCGACCGATATGCCGGAGCCCCCTGAGGAGCCCGCGGAATTCGGGCAGAGGGATGGACTGACCCAACTGAAGGGAACGGTAGAGCACATCATCTATTGCAACGAGGATAATGGCTACACCGTCATGGACGTTGGCTTGGAGGACGATATCATCACAGCCTGCGGCGTCATGCCCTACGTCGGGGAGGGGGATTCCTTGATCCTGTGGGGAAACTGGGTACACAATCCTAAGTACGGCCGCCAATTCAAGGTGGAGCAGTACGAGCGGGATATGCCCGCCGACGCCACGGCTATCCTGCGGTATCTGGCCTCCCGCGCGGTGAAGGGAGTCGGCCCCAAGCTGGCCGAGCGCATCGTCTCCCGCTTCGGGGACGAGACCCTGGACGTCATGGAGAACCACCCCGAATGGCTCTGCGATATCTCCGGCATCTCCCGCAAGAAGGCGCAGGAGATCTCCGAGGATTTCAAGGCTAAAGCGGGTATCCGTTCGGCTATGATGTTCTTTCGGGAGTATTTCGGCGCGGCTATGACGGTGCGCATCTATAAGCACTGGGGCTCGGGCGCGGTGGACATCGCGCGCAAGAATCCCTACCGCCTCTGCGATGAGGTGGAGGGCATCGGCTTCGAGCGCGCGGATCAGATGGCCATGTCCCTGGGGCTGGATCCCCAGGGCGAGGATCGCATCATGAGCGGCGTCAAGTACCTGCTGACCTCCAACGCCGCCCAGAACGGCCACGTTTGCCTCCCTCGGGAGAAGTTGACCGAAGCCGCCGTCCGCCTCCTGCGTACCGATGCCGCGCGGGTATCCGCCGCGGTGGACGCGCAGTTGGATGCAGGCGGGTTGATCTGCCGCCGCTTTGGAGAGCGGGAATATATCTACGATACGGAAACGGATCGCCGGGAGAAGTATATCGCCGATAAACTGCTCCTGCTGGACAAGCTCTGCCCCGCCGTCGAGGCAGGGGACGTTGGCCGCTTCATTCAGCGCGAGGAGCTGGAGCAGGGGATGACGTACGCCGCCGAGCAGAAGAAGGCCATGTATGACGCCCTTTCCCACGGCGTGATGGTGCTGACGGGCGGCCCGGGTACGGGTAAAACCACCGTTGTCCACGCCCTGCTGCACATTTTCCAATCCATGGATATGTCGGTCGCCCTCTGCGCGCCCACGGGACGGGCGGCCAAGCGTCTATCCGAGTCTACCACCATGGAGGCCAAGACCATCCACCGCCTGCTGGAAATGGAGTTCGAGGAGGGAACGGGACACGGACGCTTCCGCCGCAATGAGCAGGATCTCCTGGATGAGTCCGTGATCATCGTGGACGAGGCCTCCATGGTGGATAACGCTCTCATGTGCTCCCTCTGTAAGGCGGTCAAGCCCGGCGCGCGGCTCATCCTCATCGGAGACGCCGACCAGCTTCCCAGCGTGGGCGCGGGACGCATCATGGGGGATCTCATAGACAGCGGACGGTTCGCTACGGTGCGCTTGACCGAGATCTTCCGCCAGGCGCGGAAATCCCTCATCGTCACCAACGCCCACGCCATCAACGAGGGAGCCTACCCCGACCTGAGCGTGAAAAACAATGATTTCTTCTACCTCTACCGCCGCACGGATCGGGAGATCGCCCAGACGGTGGTGGAACTGTGCAAGACGCGCCTGCCCCGCACCTACGGCAAGGAGACCGAAGGCGGTATCCAGATCATCACCCCTTCCCGCAAGGGCGAGGCAGGCACCGAAAACCTCAACCGCCTGCTCCAGGCCGCTCTGAATCCTCCCGAAAAAGGGAAACGGGAGCTGAAATTCCGGGATACCACATACCGTGTGGGGGATCGGGTCATGCAGACCAAGAATAATTACGACATTGAGTGGGAGGCCGACGACGGCGTGGATCAAACCGTCGGAAGCGGCGTGTTTAACGGTGACGTGGGTACCGTGGTGTTCATTGATACCGCCGATCGGGAGATGGTGGTGCGCTTTGAGGACAAGGAGGCCACCTACACCGGAGAGATGCTGGACGAGCTGGAGCACGCGTGGGCGGTCACGGTGCACAAGAGCCAGGGCTCGGAGTACCCCTTTGTCATCGTGCCCATGTACAGCGCGCCTCCCCTGCTCCTGACCCGCAACCTGCTCTATACCGCCGTCACCCGCGCCCGCCGCATGGTCATTCTGGTGGGACGGGAGGACATCGTGCGTACCATGGTGGACAATAACCGCCAATCCATGCGCTATACGGGGCTCGCCGACCGCCTGATGAGGCAGTAGAAGCGGCCGCGGCGCGCAATCTCCGAAATCCCACTTGACAGAACCGCCTTTTTGTGGTATAATGTAAAGGAATATAAATTGGATCTGTGTGTCCATTGGCATCGGCCGCGTAAAGGAGGTGAGTCGCGGTGCTGGAAAAATTCACACGGAATATCGCTATTGATTTCGGAACCGCCAGCGTCCTCGTGTACGTGGAGGGACAAGGCGTCGTGCTCAAGGAACCTTCTGTGGTCGCCATCGACGTGTCCACTGACCGCGTGGTCAAGGTGGGACAGGACGCCATGGAGATGCTGGGACGTACCCCGGATCATATCGAGGCCATCCGTCCCATGAAGGACGGCTCCATCAGCCAGTATGAGGTCACCCTGCAAATGCTCCGCTACTTCATCCGCCGCGCCTGCGGTAAGGTGTGGATCCCGCCCCGCGTGCTGATCTGCGTGCCGACGGGCATTACCGAGGTGGAGATGCGGGCGGTCATGGACGCATCCCGCGAGGCCGGCGCCCGCCATACCTACCTCATCGAGGAGCCCAAAGCGGCCGCGCTCGGCGCGGGCGTGGATATCAAATCCCCCGTGGGCAGTATGGTGGTCAACGTGGGGGGCGGCGTGAGCGATATCGCCGTCATGTCCATGGGCGGCGTGGTGGTTTCGGATTCCATCCCCGTGGGCGGCGATAAGTTCGATGAGGCCATTCTGAGTTATATCCGCCGCCGCTACAACATTCTCATCGGTGATCGTACCGCTGAGGATATCAAGATCCGCATAGGCGACGTCTATGAGCATAAAAAGCCCGCCTATATGCGGGTCACAGGGCGCTCCCTCACCGAGGGAACCCCCAAGGAGGTGCTGGTCAGCTCTAAGGAGATGATCGAAGCGCTCTATGAGCCCATCACCGCGATTCTGGACTCCATCTGCCTTGTGATCGAGCAGACCCCGCCCGAACTGGTGGGAGATATCCTGCAAAAGGGTATGGTTCTCACGGGCGGCGGCTCCATGCTGCGCGGCCTGGATCGCTTGATCGAGCGGGTTACGGGTATTCCCACCTTCGTGGCGCGTAAGCCCATCAGCTCCACAGTACTCGGCGCGGGTAGCCTCCTGCCCATGCTCAAATCCATGCCCGAGGGCATGGTCACCCTGCCGACAAGAGTGTAAAGAAGCGATACAAAGATACGGAGATACAAGATACAAGATATGCGATCGGACGACCGATCCCGCATTCCGTATCCTGTGTCCTGTATCTTTGTATCTTTGTATCTTTGTATCTTTGTATCTCCCATCTCCCCACTATAATGATTCCATTTCATATGTAAGGAGGGCATCCTATGCCCATCAAGATTCCGAATCTGCTGCCCGCAACCGATACGTTGCTCAACGAAAATATTTTCGTCATGACCGAGACCCGCGCCATCACTCAGGACATCCGTCCGCTCCACATTCTGATGCTCAATCTCATGCCCAAGAAGATCGAGACCGAAACGCAGATCGCGCGCCTCATCGGCAATACTCCCCTCCAGGTGGAGCTGGAGCTGCTCCAGACCGCCACCCATAAGGCCAGCCATACCTCCGAGGAGCATATGCTGGCTTTCTACAAGACCTTCGACGAGGTCAAGGATAAAAAGTATGATGGTATGATCATCACCGGCGCGCCCGTGGAACAGCTCCCCTTCGAGGAGGTGGACTACTGGCCCGAGCTCTGCGAGATCATGGAGTGGAGCAAGACCCACGTTACCTCCACCCTCCATATCTGCTGGGGCGCGCAGGCCGGCCTCTACTACCACTACGGCATCCCCAAGTACCCCTTGGATAAGAAGCTGTTCGGCGTGTACGAGCATACCCTGGACTATAACCGTTCCATGCTGTTCCGCGGCTACGACGACGTGTTCAGCGTCCCCCACTCCCGCCATACCACCACCAAACGGGAGGATATGGAGGCCATTCCCGAGCTTCGCATCATGGCATCCTCCGAGGAGGCGGGCATCTTCTGCGCCATGACCGCCCGCGGCAAGCAGGTCTACGTCATGGGTCACTCGGAGTACGATGCAGACACCCTCAAGAATGAGTACCTCCGCGACAAGAACGCAGGCCTGCCCATCCAGCCCCCCGCCCACTATTTCCCCGACGACGACCCCACAAAGGCTCCCATCGTCCGCTGGCGCTCCTGCGCGAACCTGTTCTATTCCAACTGGCTCAACTACTACGTCTACCAGACCACGCCTTACGACGTGAAGGATATTCGGTAAGGAAGTTAACAAATTGTAGGGACCGGCGTCCCGACGCTCCTTAATACACACATAAAAATCGGCAGAGATGTTGTTTTCTCTGCCGATTGGCGGTATAGGGTGACCAGAACACAAGCGAGGAAATGCAAAATGAAAGTGAACGAATATCAAGAATTGGCGATGACAACACTGAATCCGGAGCTCAGCAAGAAAGACGTTTTGATTAACAGTGTGATGGGCTTGTGCGGCGAATCCGGAGAAGCGATTGATATTGTTAAGAAATGGTTGGCGCAAGGGCACGAGCTTGACAAAGAGCGATTAGCCAAAGAGCTGGGTGATATTGCCTGGTATTTGGCCGAGGCCGCTACGGCGTTAGACGTGTCTTTGGAGCAAATTCTGCAAGCGAATATCGACAAACTGAAGAAAAGATATCCCGATGGCTTTGAGTCTCAAAGATCGATGGTGCGTTTGAAGGGAGATTTGTAAGTTCCGATTTGCCGAGTTGTACGATCCCCCCCGACAGAATTTCTGTCGGGGGGATTTTCCTTTGCAATCAAGTTTTTGGGATTCCAAAACCCTTTTTTCAAAAAGTTTTTTGGCCGCCGGAGGCATATTCCCCCGACCTCACTCCACTACCCCAAAAATCAGCGGCCATGCTTCGGGCGCCTCCGCCCCGATCTCGGTGGAATCCAGCAGCTTTTCCTCGGCGGCGTCCAACAGCTCCGCCCGCGAGGTGTACAGCGTGGCGATGGGCTGTCCCTTGGTCACCGCATCCCCCGTCTTGGCGTGCAGGATCATCCCCGCCGTTGGGTCAATGACATCCTCCTTGCGGTTGCGCCCCGCACCCAACAGCAGAGCGGCCGTGCCGTACCCCTCGCAGTTCACCGCCGTGATGAACCCGTCCGCAGGCGCCAAAACCACCCGATTGTAGGGCGCGGCAGGGAATCGCTCGGGCTGGTGGATCCAATTCGGATCGCCCCCCTGCGCCTCTACCATGTCCGCAAAGGTGCCGAGCGCCGTCCCGTCGGTCATGACGCGGCGAACCTCGGCCTCGCACTCTGCCTCGGTGCCACGGTCGGAGATCACCAGCATGTGGGTCGCCAGCGCCACGCACAGCTCGGTAAGATCATCAGGCCCCCGCCCGTTCAGGGTCTCAATGGCTTCGATCACCTCCAGCGAGTTACCGATGGCTCGTCCCAAGGGCCTGTCCATGTCGGTGATAAGAGCCCGCGTGCGCTTGCCCGCCCGCTTGCCGATATCCACCATGGCCTCGGCCAGAGCGCGGCTGTCGGCCTCGGTCTTCATGAAAGCCCCGCTTCCCGTCTTGACGTCCAGCAGAATGCAATCATCATCCGCGGCCAGCTTCTTGCCCATGATGCTGGAGGCGATCAGCGGCAGGCTGTCCACCGTGGCGGTCACGTCCCGAAGCGCGTAAAGGAGCTTGTCGGCGGGCGCCAGATCGGCGCTCTGGCCCACGATAGCGATGCCCACGCGGTTGACGATAGTCTCGAACTCGGCCGTAGTCAGATCGGTACGAAAGCCCCGGATCGCCTCCAGTTTATCCACAGTGCCACCGGTATGACCTAACCCCCGCCCGCTCATCTTCGCCACCTTGACTCCCAAAGAGGCCACCACAGGTGCCACGATCAGGCTGGTCTTGTCGCCCACCCCGCCGGTGGAGTGCTTGTCCACCCGCAGACCTTGAATATGGTCGAAATGCAGGGTGTCCCCCGAGTCGCGGATGGCCATGGTCAAGGCCGCCGTCTCGGCGGCGTCCATCCCGCGAAACCAAATGGCCATGCACAGCGCGGCGGCCTGGTAATCGGGAATATCCCCCGCGACGTAACCCTCAATAAACCTGCGGATCTCGGCCTCGGTCAAAGCATGACCGTCCCGCTTCCTTTTGATGATGTCATATGCGCGCATAGATGCTCCTTTCTTTTTGTTGAACAAACGTGTCATAAAGCGTTGAGCCGTCGGAGGTGCGCTTCCCCTTTACAGCTCCTCCCCTGTGAAGGAGAAGGGAAGCAGCTCGCCCAGCGTGTGCGCCGTAAAGTGCTCGGGCGTGCCCAGTATCACGGTCATGTCGGGCTTGCAGAATTCCGCAAGAACCTGACGGCATACTCCGCAGGGCGCGCAGAAGGGGGACATTTCACCCTTCCGCCCGCCCACTACGGCGATGGCGGCGAAGGCGGTGACGCCCTCGCTGACCGCCTTGAATACGGCGGTGCGTTCGGCGCAGTTGGTGGCGGAGAACCCGGCGTTCTCTACGTTACAGCCTGTGAAAACACGGCCGTCGGCTGCCAACAGCGCCGCGCCGACACAGTAGCGCGAGTAGGGCGAGTAGGAAAACTCGCGGGCTTTGGCGGCGGCGGCCATAAGCTCCGCCATCTTGTCGGCGTGAATTTGGTCGTTCATGCTGTATCCTCCTGACTTTTATTAACTATTTGTTTTAAAAACAATTTATTGTGAATATCACTCGGTGATCGGCTTTTCGAATCCGTGAATAAATCCGTTCACGTCCGCCGAGCAGATGTCCCCTCCGATGACGCGGTTGCGGTAGACCAGCACGTTGGCGTAGACTGTCCCCTCGTAGCCGTCGTAATTGGTGACGGTGAAGGTGTGGCGGGTGACCGTCTTTTTCTTGTACTTGGACAGATCCAACCCCTGCGCCTTCTGAAGTTGGTTGTAGCCGGCGAAGATCTTGTCAAACTCGGCGGGGATGGTCACGTCTCTCGTTTCCACCGACCCCGAATCCACCAGCCAGCCGAACTGCCCCAGAAAGGCCGCGGCATCATCGGCGGACTTGACCTTGTCGTAGCGGTAGGATACCGCGGCGCCCGATTCGGCCTCGGGCGCGTCCACGGCCAGGCCGCCGCTTGCGGCGGAATCTCCGCTCCCCGCGTAGGCAGGGACGAACGCGATCAAGGTGATGAGCGCCGCCATAGCGACGCATACGACGGCGAAAAATTTGATACTGCTGGCTTTGAAGGAGTAAATGAACATACCCGAAACCTCCGTTGGATGATTGCTACATCCTATGCGGAGACGGCGGAGGATATGCTCGGAGTCCACATCTCTATTATACGGCATTTGGGCGGATTTGTCAACGAATTTTTTCCCTTTCCGCGCAAAATACAGCCCGCCGCGGAAAAAAGCTGTCGGGTCGGAGCGAGGGGCGGATCGGCCGGCGTCGGACACGCAGTTTCTCCTTGCGGAGAATGGCCTTTTTGAGTTCTGTATGGTTTTGTGCATAAATGAATAATTGATGCATGTATGACAAATACAGCGAAAAAGATGTGATTTCTTTGGTGGATATTGACGGTTGCAAATTTTAAATCGATGTGATATAATAGTACGGTGCATAACTATGCAATATTATATGATTTAAAGGAGAAAAATCATGAAAAAGTTTTTTGCCATGCTGTTGGCCTTCGTGATGGTTCTGTCCTTGTCCGTGGCGTTCGTTGGTTGCGATACCGACACCGACGGCAAGACTGAGACCCAGGCCGACGACACCTCGGCCGATACCGCTGACGGTACCGAAGATACCAACGACGGCGCCGAGAAGTCCGTTCTGAAGATGGGCACCAACGCCTACTTCAAGCCCTATGAGTACTACGAGGGTGAGACCATCATCGGTATCGACGCCGAGATCGCCGCCGCCATCGCAGAGAAGCTGGGTATGACCCTGGAGATCGTGGACATGGAGTTTGACTCCATTCTGACCGCTGTAAACGAGGGCTCCGTTGACTTCGGTATGGCCGGTATGACCATCACCGAGGATCGTCTGCTGGAGGTGGACTTCTCCATCAGCTATGCAAACGGCGTGCAGTCCATCATCGTGAAGGAGGATTCCGCGATTACCTCGGTGGATGATCTCTACGCAGAGGGCGCGTCCTATAAGGTCGGCGTTCAGCTCGGTACCACTGGCGATATCTACGCTACCGACGATTTCGGCTCTGCCAACGTCACCACGTACAGCAACGGTAACGAGGCTGTTCTGGCTCTGACGGGCGGCTCGGTGGATTGCGTTATCATCGATAACGAGCCCGCCAAGGCGCTGGTGGCCGCGAACCCCGGTCTGAAGATCCTGGAGACCGCATACGCCAACGAGGACTATGCGATCTGCGTCAAGAAGGGCAACTCCGACCTGCTGGGCAAGCTGGACGCCGCTATTCTGGATCTGACCGCAGACGGTACCATCGCCGCTATCGTTGCTAAGTACATCAAGTAATCCGGAAAACCCATCGGTGACCGAGGGAGTGGGACGGGGAACCGTCCCCTTCTTTCATTCACAGAAAGAAAGGAATGCGAAAGCATGAATAAGATCGATAGCCAAAAGAGAAAACGGCGTATCATCAATTTGTGCCTGGCCGCTCTGTGCCTCGCGATTCTCGCCGGCGTGATCCTCGCGGATCAGATCGCCAACAGAAGAACCACAGTCGAGCTGACGGCAGAGAGCGCCCAAGCTCAGATCGAGGCGCTTTTGGAGGGGTTGCCCACCACCGTGGCGACGTGCTCGCGCTACGTGGTGAACAATACCAACCTCACGGTTCTGTCTGTGGAGGACGGAGACGCGCGGGAGTTCGTGGCCAAAGTCAAGTATGATACGGTAGACGTAGCCGCCATGTATGAGGCTCATAAGGAAGAGCTCTTTTCCATCGCCTGGAAGTACGCCCGGGGACTCACCGCCAAGGGACAAAAGGTGAACGCTACCCTGATCCAGCTTCAGGTGCAGAGCTTTGTCCTGGAGCAGCTTGAGAGCGGTGAGTGGCAGACGAGCGGCGAGGTGGATATCTACTTCTACGACGTGCGTGCCGAGCATCCCGTGATCTATATCTCGGACGATGCGCTGGATCACCTGCTGGGCGGGTATATGACGGTCAAGAACGATATCCAAGCCACCGAGAGCATCACGGTGGATGGAGAATCCGTCTCCATCGCCTCGGATAATACCTTCCGAAACGGCATCAACCAGTGCTTCGGTCTGGTGAATTATGACGCGCAAAAGCCCGACACCTCCTCCCCCCTCCAGCAAAAATGGAATGGCGTCGTGGCGGATTTCCATAAGAACTTCATTGAGGAGAACCGCTGGCTCTACCTCGTGGAGGGTATTGGGAATACCTTGGCGCTGACAGGACTCTCCCTGCTTTTGGGTATCCTTCTGGGCTTTTTGACCGCTCTCGTCCGCGTGGTGTTTGAGAAGACCAATAAGCTCTACTATCTGGATAAGATCGCGCGGATCTACGTGTCCCTCATCCGCGGTACGCCCTTGATGGTTCAGCTTCTCATCATCTATTTCGTTCTGCTCCTGCCCATCGGCATCGAGCGGTTCCCCGCGGCTGTGCTGTGCTTCGGCCTGAACAGCGGCGCCTACGTGTCCGAGATCATCCGCGGCGGTATCATGTCGGTGGATGCGGGACAGATGGAGGCAGGCCGCTCTCTGGGCTTTGGCTACGGCGCGACTATGTTCCATATCATTATGCCCCAGGCCTTCAAGGCCGTCCTGCCCTCGCTTTGCAACGAGTTTATTTCTCTGTTGAAGGAAACCTCGGTGGCCTTCTACATCGGTGTGGCCGATCTGACCCGCGCGGGTATCAAGATCCGCTCCATCACGTACAGTAATTTCATGCCGCTGGTGGCGGTGGCGCTGGTCTATCTGGTGCTCGTGCTCATCCTGACCAAGCTGGTCGGCATTCTGGAGAGGAGGTTGCGTAAGAGTGAACGATAATCAAAATATGCCTCTGCAAGCCTCCGGAGATCGGCTGCCTGTGATCCGGGTGCAGAATCTCATGAAGCACTACGGCGACGGCTCGGTGCACGCCCTGGATGGCGTGAGCGCCGATATCTACGCCGGCGAGGTGGTGGTGGTCATCGGCCCGTCGGGCAGCGGTAAATCCACCTTCCTGCGCTCCCTAAACCTCTTGGAGGAGCCTACCGACGGCCGGATCCTCGTGAACGGCGTGGATATCACCGACCGTAAGGTGAACATCAACCTCCACCGCCGGAAGATGGGTATGGTGTTCCAGCACTTCAACCTGTTCCCCCATATGACCATCCTCCGCAATATGACCCTTGCTCCCATGAAGCTCCTGGGCAAATCCCGCGAGGAAGCCGAGACCATGGCCAAATCCCTCCTGGAAAAGGTCGGCCTGGCCGACCGCGCCTACGCGTACCCCAGCCAGCTTTCGGGCGGTCAGAAACAGCGCGTAGCCATTGTCCGCGCCCTGTGTATGCAGCCCGAGGTCATGCTCTTCGATGAGCCCACCTCGGCTCTTGACCCCGAGATGGTCGGTGAGGTGCTGGAGGTTATGAAGTCTCTGGCGCGCGACGGTATGACCATGATCGTGGTCACCCACGAAATGGGCTTCGCCCGCGAGGTCGGCTCCCGCGTCATCTTCATGGCCGACGGCCGCATCATCGAGGAGGGGGAGCCCGAGCAGATCTTCTCGAATCCCCAAAGCGACCGACTCAAGTCCTTTCTGGCGAAGGTTCTGTGAATCAAATTTTTCCGCCCCGCGATTTTTTTGGATACCCCGCAGGCTCAAAAAAACACGCGGGGAGGTTTAATTTCCTCCGCGGGAAGGATACTATGTATATCCTCGGCCGTAGGAGCCGAGCCTATACGCGTTTTAACAAATTGTCATTTTTTCAATCTATTGTTAAGAAAGTGAATTACAGTTATGACAAATCTCAAGCCTACTGCGGCAGAAGTCAAGGAGAATCTTGAAATCAAGCTGTCGCGTTTCTTCGGCTGCACTGCGGCCGAGGCATCCAAGGAACAGCTCTATAAAGCCACCGCTATGACCATCCGCGATATCCTCACCGAGAAGCGCGGCAACTTTAAGAAGAAGGTCAACCAGGCCGGCGGCAAGCGCATTTACTACATGTGCATGGAGTTCCTGCTGGGTCGCTCCTTGAAGACCAATATCTGCAATCTCGGCCTGGATAAGGAGTACGAGACCGCCCTCTCCTCCATGGGCTATACGCTGGAGGATCTGTACACCTGCGAGCCCGATGCCGGTCTCGGTAACGGCGGCCTCGGCCGTCTCGCCGCCTGCTTCATGGATTCTCTCTCCTCCCTGGATTATCCCGCTACCGGTTTCTCCATTTGCTACGAGTACGGTCTGTTCAAGCAGAAAATCGTGGACGGAATCCAGGTCGAGCTCCCCGACGTATGGCTCCCCGGCGGCGACGTGTGGCTGGTACCCCGTACCGACCGCGTGTTCAAGGTTCGCTTCGGCGGTCATATCCACGAGGAGTGGAAGCCCGACGGCCGTATGGAGATCATCTATGAGAACGCCGAGGAGATCGAGGCCGTTCCGTACGACATGATGATCTCGGGCGCTGATTCCGAGGGTGTTTCCCGCCTCCGTCTGTGGAAGGGGCGCAGCGCTCAGAACTTCAATATGGGTCTGTTCTCCCAGGGTCAGTACGCCCGCGCCATGGAGGAAGCCACCAACGCTGAAGCTATCTCCAAGGTGCTCTATCCCGCCGACAACCATACCGAGGGTAAGCTGCTCCGCCTGACCCAGCAGTACTTCCTCTGCTCCGCCTCTGTCCAGTCCATCATCCGCGACCACATGGCCGTCTACGGCACGCTGGATAACCTGGCCGATAAGGTTGCCATTCACCTCAACGATACCCACCCCACCCTCTGCATTCCCGAGCTGATGCGTATTCTGGTGGATGAGTACTTCTATCCCTGGGATCGCGCCTGGGAGATGGTCAAGGAGATCTTCTCCTACACCAACCATACCGTCCTGCCCGAGGCCCTGGAGACCTGGAACGAGGATCTCTTCCGCCTCAAGCTCCCCCGCATCTACGCCATCATCAAGGAGATCAACGAGCGCTTCTGCCGCGAGGCATGGCAGGTGTTCCCCGGCAACTGGCAGCGTATCACCAATATGTGCATCGTAGCCTACGGTCAGATCCGCATGGCCAACCTGGCCGTCATCGGCTCTCACTCGGTCAACGGCGTGTCCAAGCTCCACTCCACGATCCTGAAGGACAGCGTGTTCAAGGACTTCTACCGCCTGTATCCCGGCCGCTTCGATAACGTCACCAACGGTATCGCTCACCGCCGCTGGCTGTGCTACTCCAACCCCAAGCTGGCAGAGCTTCTGGACGAGACCATCGGCACCGGCTACCGCAAGAACCCCGTGGAGCTGGCCGAGCTTGCTAAGTTTGAGAATAACACCGACGTGCTGGAGCGCTTCCGCGCCATCAAGCATGAGAATAAGGAGAACTTCTCCAACTACCTCTACCGCCGCGCCGGCATCCGTCTGGATACCCATTCCGTGTTCGACGTGCAGATCAAGCGTCTCCATGAGTACAAGCGCCAGCTTCTGAACGCCCTGAACATCATCGGTATCTACCTGGATCTCAAGGATAACCCCGATCTGGATATCCGTCCCCAGACCTTCATCTTCGGCGCAAAGGCCGCTCCCGGCTACCAGATGGCGAAGCGCATCATCCAGCTCCTCTGTATGCTCCAGAAGGAGATCAACAACTCTCCCCGCATCCGCGAGAAGCTGAACGTCGTGTTCCTCGAGAACTACGACGTCTCTACCGCCGAGATCCTGGTGCCCTCCGCCGATATCTCCGAGCAGATTTCCCTGGCCGGTAAGGAGGCCAGCGGCACCGGCTGTATGAAGCTCATGATGAACGGCGCGATCACCCTGGGTACCCTGGACGGCGCGAACGTCGAGATGCAGGCCGCCGTGGGCGAGGAGAATATGTTCATCTTCGGTCTGACCGCCGCAGAGGTGGAGCAGCTTTGGCTCCGCGGCTACCGTTCGGTCGAGTTTTACAGCAACAACAATCGTCTGGGTCGCATCATGGCCGCTCTGAACATCGGCTTTGGCGGCGAGTCCTTCGCAGACATCACCACCTACCTGCTGGGCGGCGCCTACGGTGTGGCTGATCCCTATATGTGCCTGGCCGACTTCGAGTCCTACCGCCTGGCTCACGATTCCTGCATCAAGGCCTATGACGACCGCACCCGCTGGACCCGTATGTCTCTGCTCAATACCGCCGCATCCGGTCACTTCGCCGCCGACCGCTCCATTCGCGAGTACGCCGACCGCTTCTGGCACATCAAGCCGATTCACTGATCGGAGTGCCCCATCAACGCTTTTCGTATGTTTTGAAAGCTCTTGAAAAGGACGCGGGTACGTCTTCCGCCATGGAAGGCGCCCGCGTCCCGACAACCCCACAAACCACCCGAAAGGATACCGACCGCAATGCTACTAAGATATCCTCTGGATACGTCCGAAACCGCTGTTACCCTTCGAAAGATCTCGGCCTCCGGCGCTGACCTGACCGCCTTTGGGGCATTCCCCAAGGGGGAAATTATCCGTCTGGTCGTGAATTGCCCCCGCGCGTTGGGCGCGTCGGCGGTCGTACTCCGTCTGAACCGTGACGGTGAAGCATCACGGGATATTCCCTTTGAGTTTACGTCCGAGGCCATCCCGGCCATGACCGATGACTACGAATTGACTCTGGATACCTCGGCGCTGTGCGGCGAAGCGGAGTCGGGGCTGTTCTATTACAGCCTGCTGTTTGTCCGCCACGCCGATACCCTGTTCTCCAACAGCATCAATAACGTGGATTTCGAGCTGACCTCTCACGGCGGAAAGGCCTTCCGCATGACGGTGTACGAAGCCGCGTATACGACTCCCGATTGGTTCGGAGAGGGCGTTATGTACCACGTTTTCGTGGATCGCTTCTGCAAGGGTGAGGGGGAGACCCACCGCCGCGAGGGCAAACGCGCCCCCGAGATCAACCCCGATTGGGAGAACGGTATTCCCCAGTATCCCGAATACCCGGGCGCCCATTTGACCAATCACGTCCACTTCGGCGGAAACCTGTGGGGCGTGGCCGAAAAGCTGGATTACCTGGAGGCGCTGGGCGTCAAGGTCATCTACCTCAGCCCCATTTTCGAGGCCTACTCCAACCATAAGTACGACACAGGCGACTACATGCCCGTGGACGGCGGCTTCGGCGGCGAGCCCGCGCTGGATCATTTGATTCAAAAGGCGACGGAGCGAGGCATGAAGATTATTCTGGACGGCGTGTTCAACCATACGGGAGACGACAGCCTCTACTTCAACCGCTACGGCCTCTATCCCACCAAGGGCGCTGTGCAGGCCAAGGATTCCCCCTACTCCAAGTGGTACCATTTCCGTAAGTTCCCCAACGAGTACGAGTCCTGGTGGGGCATTCCCATCCTGCCCAAGCTCAACCACTCCACCGAGGAGTGCCGCCGCTACTTCACGGGAGAAAACGGCGTCTGCGCTCACTACGTCAAAAAGGGCATCGGCGGCTGGCGCCTGGACGTGGCCGACGAGCTGTGCGACGAGTTTTTGGACGAGCTCCGCGCCTCGGTCAAGGGCGCATCCGCGAGCCGTCCCGACGGCTCTGCCGTCATCATTGGTGAGGTCTGGGAGAACGCAGCCGATAAGATCGCCTACGGCAATCGCCGCCGCTACTTCCAGGGCAAGCAACTTGACAGCGTGATGAATTACCCCGTCCGCTCGGGCATTCTGGCCTTCATCCGGGACGGCGACGCTGAAATGCTCTACCATACGCTGACCGAGCTGTACGGCTCCTACCCCCGCGAGGCCTCGGACGCCCTCATGAACCTGATCGGTACGCATGATACCGAGCGGATCCTGACGGTTCTGGGCGCAGATGACGAGGATTATGAGCATTCCAATGACGAGTTGGCGGTGTCCCGCCTGTCTCCCGAGCGGCGTAAGCGGGCCATGCGGCTGTTGAAGCTGGCCTCTACCCTGCAATTCACCGTCTTTGGTATCCCCTCGGTCTACTACGGCGACGAGGTGGGCATGGAGGGCTTCCACGATCCCTTCTGCCGTTTCCCCTTCCCCTGGCACGACCTGAACGACCCCTCCCGCGCCGACCTGCTGAACCACTACCGCGCCCTGGGTGAGCTGCGGAGATCCCCCGCCTTCCATCGCGGTGACTTCCGTATCTTGAGCCATGCCGAGGACTATATCGCCTACGAGCGCGTAGCGCCCGACGGCTCCGACCGCGTGGTGATCGCCGTCCGCCGCGGCGAGGGAACTCGTAAGATCCCCTTGGATGCGGAAGGGAAGATGATCCTCTCTTGCGGCGACGCGTCCTTTGCGAAGGGCGTGCTGACCCTGGGGAAGGATAGCTTCTGCGTGCTGCGGTAATGCAGTTCTTCCGGAAAGGTGTTCGTCATTTCGCACAAACGCCCTCCGAGACCCTTGAATGTCGATTTTGACCCTATAAAAAACACGCGATTTCGGCGGTTTTTGCCCCGATTTCGCGTGTTTTTTGTGTGCCCTCGGGGCGGGTTCCGTGAGCTTGTTTGACGTTGTGCAATTTGACGAGCAACCCCAATCAGAAAACCTACCGATTTTTCGTCGGTAGGTTTTTCATGTTTATTCCTCACCACACCCCGTGACCAGGTGCTGATTCCCTCTGAATCGGAACCGCCAGCACTCGCAGGTCTCGGGTTCCCCGTCGAATTCCTCAACGGACACCTCGCCGTCGAAAGCCTTGATGAGGGCGTAGTTGCCCTTGCCGGCATCCTCCAGCGCGGTGGGGTTATAGGCCAGCACCTCGGACAGGAGCATGACCGAGACCATGCAGGAATCGTGGCCAAAGCTACCCTTGACCCGAAGGATACCCTGCTCGAACAGGTCGCCGTCCAGCAGGTCCTGCCCGGCGCAATCGCCTTTGTCGTGGGTGATATAGGTATGGATACCGAGAGCCTCCATGTTCTCGCCGTACTCGCAGTCATGCCAATCAGCCTCGCGGTCGTTGGGGATGATGTACATGGGGTCTGTGATGATGACGTCGCCTTGGAATTTCATGGACGTTCCTTTCGTTGAAATTTGTGAAGGTTCTTGAAGGGGTACGGGGGGACTTCTTTCAAGAAGTCCCCCCGCCGTTCTTTCGCTCTTACATATTCTGATACATCTCCATATACTTCTCGGCGGAAGCATCCCAGGAGAAGTCGGAGGTCAGGGCACGGTAGCGCAGGGCGGCGAACTTCTCGGGCTCGCGCTCATAGAGGTCGAGGGCGGCGCAGGTGCGCTCCTCCAGCTCGGAGGCCTCGTAGTTTGCGAAGGTGAAGCCGTTGCCGTAGGCGCCCTTTTCGTTCTCGTAGTAGGGCTTGATGGAGTCATACAGACCGCCGGTCTCGCGGACTACGGGCACCGTACCGTAGCGGCAGGCGATCATCTGGGACAGACCGCAGGGCTCGGAGCGGGAGGGCATGAGGAAGATGTCGGCGGCGGCGTAGATCTTCTTGGACAGGGCGCGGTTGTAGGTGATGAAGGCGCGGACTCTTTCGGGGAAGTCGGCCTCAAGCTGCTTGAAGTAATTCTCGAACTGCGCCTCGCCGGTGCCCAGCACTACGAACTGCGCGCGGGGGTGGATCTCCAGTACGTGACGGAGCATACCCGAAATGATATCGATACCCTTATGGGAGGCCAGACGGGAAATGACGGCCATGATGGGCGCATTCTCGTCCTCGGGCAGACCGTATTCCTTCTGGAAGGCTAGCTTGTCCTGCACCTTACCCGAAACGTCCTCGGCGGTGAACTCGAAGGGGATCTCCTTGTCGTCGGCGGGGTTGTAGTAGACCTGATCGATGCCGTTCAGAATACCGCTGACCTTGCGGCTGTGGCGAGCCAGGATGAAGTGCAGACGGTGGGAGTAGGCGGGGGTCATGATCTCCTGGGCGTAGGTGGGGGACACGGTGGTCACGCGGTCAGCGCACTCCACAGCGGCCTTGGCCAGGTTGATGCAACCGTCATAGGCCATCAGGGTGTAATACTCGGGGCGGATGTCGAACACGTCCTGGAGGGATGCGAAGTCATACTGACCCTGGTACTCGATATTGTGGATGGTAAAGACGGTCTTGATGGCGGCGTACTTGTCGTTGCGGAAGCCGAACTCGGTCTTGAGGTAGACCACAGCCAGAGCCGACTGCCAATCGTTGGCGTGGAGAATATCGGGATAGTAGTCGAGCTGCTCCATCATCTCCAGTACGGCACGGCAGAAGTAAGCGTAACGCTCGCCGTCGTCGTAGTGACCGTACAGCGCGCCGCGCTTGAAGTAGTACTCGTTATCCACGAAATAGAAGGTGACACCGTCCTTGACGAGGGAACGGATGCCGCAGTACTGATTTCTCCAAGCCAGCTTGAGGTTGAACACGACCTCTGTGGTCATGGACTCGACGGTGGCGGCGGGAACCTTATCGTACAGGGGGCAGATGACGCGGACGTCGGCGTCCTCGCCGTACTTGGCGCGCAGAGCCGCGGGCAGGGAGCCCATCACATCACCCAGACCGCCCGTAGCGGCAAAGGGCATGACCTCGGCACCGACGAAAAGGATCTTTTTGGGAGTAAGGTTTTCAGACATGGTATGTATCCTCCAAAATATGTATTTGATGTGAGCCAACCGTTGTCATTTCCGTAGGGGCGCACCTGCGTGTGCGCCCGTTGTACCGTGAATGGGACAGGCGCACACACAGGTGCGCCCCTATCGCGTGAGGGGAGGCTCACGGTTTGATAAAATAGGCAAAAACACCCATGCGCCCACCCCGCGAGGCGGCGAGGTGAGCTCATGGAGAAAAAGTTGGATCAGACGCTGCCGCCCTTACCGACGAAGAAGGGCATAGTCTCGTGGCCGGACAGGTGACGGCCGTCGCGGATGGTAACGTCCTTGTCGGTGATGACGCAGTTCAAGGTGACGTCGGAGCCGGTGAAGGTGTCCTGCATGAGGATGGAGTTCTTCACAACGGTGCCCTTGCCGACCTTAACGCCGCGGAACAGGATGGAGTTCTCAACGGTACCCTCGATGACACAGCCGTCGGCGATGAAGGAGTTCTTCACGTCGGCGCCATCCTTATACTTGGTGGGGGCGGAGTTGCGAACCTTGGTCAGGATGGGACGGTTCTTGACGTCGAACAGACCCACGCGCGCCTCCTGGGTGAGCATATCCATAGAGGAAGCGAAGTAGCCCTCCAAAGAGCCGATATAGGCATACCAGCCGCTGTACTCGTAGGCGCGGAAGTTGGCGGTGCCCAGGGAGGGAACGATGACGTCGGAGAAGAAGGAGCGGTGGCCGTGAGCGGCGGCGTTGGCCAGGACGGTCAGCAGGTAATCGCGGCTGACGACCATGATGTTGGTGTACAGGTTGATGAGACCCTCCTGAGGCTTGGCCAGGACGAAGTCGGTGACAGCGCCGTTCTCGTCGGCGGTGACCACGGAGACCTGCTCAGCCAGGCACATACCGGCGGCGTCAACCTTCTTGGTGACGAAGGTAATGTCGGCGCCTGCGGCGGCGTGCGCCTCGATGACCTCGGAGAGGTCGATGTTGCAGATGATATCGCAATCCGACAGGACGAAGTAGTCCTCGGTGCAGTGCGCGATGAAGTCCTTGGCGCCCAGCAGTGCCTCCAGGCGGTGGGCGACGGTCTTGGCGGTAGCGGTACCGTCAAAGGCGGTTACGTTGGGGGGGATGAGCTTGATACCGCCCGAGCGGCGAGCCAAATCCCAGTCCTTGCCCGTACCGATGTGATCCAGGAGGGACTGGTAGTTGTGGTGGGTGATGAGGCCGATGCGGTTGATGCCCGAGTTCACCATGTTGGAGAGGGTGAAGTCAATGAGGCGGTAGCGGCAACCGAAGGGCACGCTGGCCATGGAGCGCACCCGAGTCAGCTCGGGAATGCTCTGGTCGTGAATATTGGCAAAAATCAATCCTGCTGCGGTCATGTTTACTTCCTCCCTTACTCAGACAGCATCGCGCCGGGCTCAACGGTAGCGCCTGCTGCGATGGTAATATTCTCACCGACCACGGCGATCTCAGCGCCGGTAGCGCGGGGAGCGCCCACGGTAGCGCCGGCGCCGATGGTGACGTCGGAATCAATGATGGCGTACTGTACGTTGGCGTTGGCCTCGATGGTGCAATCGCCCATGAGTACGCAATCCTCCACGACGGCGCCGGCCATGATCTTGACGCCGGGGCCTACGACGGAGTTCTTGACGGTGCCGTAGATCTCACAGCCCTCGGTGATGTAGCTGTTCTCGATGGTTGCGCGGTTGCCCACGAACTGAGGAGCGGAGGCGGAGTGGCGGGCGAAGATACGCCAGTCGTCGCCGGACAGATCCAGCACGGGCTTGTCACCCAGCAGATCCATATTGGCCTCCCACAGAGAGGAGATGGTTCCGACGTCCTTCCAGTAGCCCTCGAAGGGGTAGGCGTACATCTTCTCGCCTGCGGCCAGCATGGCGGGAATGATGTTCTTACCGAAGTCATTGGAGGAATTGGGGTCGGCCTCATCGGCGATGAGGTAGTCGGCCAGCTTCTTGCGGTTAAAGATGTAAATGCCCATGGAGGCGTTGGTGCTGTCGGGGTTCTTGGGCTTCTCGGTGAACTTGTAGATGGAGCCATCGGGGTTGGTGCTCATGATACCGAAGCGGCTGGCCTCCTCGATCGGCACGTCGATGACGGCGATGGTGCAATCTGCGCCCTTGGCCTTATGGAAGTCCAGCATCTTGGCGTAGTCCATCTTATAGATATGGTCGCCCGAGAGGATGAGGACGTAGTCAGCATCATAGCGGTCGATGAACGCGAGGTTCTGGTAGATGGCGTTTGCGGTGCCCTTGTACCAGTCAGCGGACTTCTGACCCTGGTAGGGGGGGAGGATCTTTACGCCGCCGAACGCGCGGTCCAGATCCCAAGGCAGACCGTTACCGATGTACTCGTTGAGCACCAGGGGCTGGTACTGGGTGAGCACACCCACGGTGTCAATGCCCGAGTTCACGCAGTTGGACAGCGGGAAATCGATGATGCGGTACTTGCCGCCGAACCGTACTGCGGGCTTGGCGACTTTCTTGGTGAGCGCGTAGAGACGGGAGCCCTGGCCTCCGGCCAGCAGCATGGCGACGCACTCTTTCTTTCTGAAGATCATGTTGATGCCTCCTTTTTGATGCACGCGGTATCCGAGGGGATACCGCAAAATTTTGACAAAGATTGTGCTTTATTTTTCGGTTTTTGCCGACTTGGAAATGGCTTCGGGCGCTTCTTCTTCAGGATCGGGGATGCGTTCCAGAATGGTACAGCCCATGGGGGGAACGTTGATGCGGACGCGGTGGAGGAAATTATCCTTCACGGGGAAGGCTTCCATGACACCGGTATTCAGCACGCCGCTACCGCCGTACTGCAGGTCATCCGAATTGAAGATCTCCCGATATTTACCGGGCAGGGGAACATTCATGTGGTGATCGATATGGGTTTCCGGGGTGAAATTGAGAATGACGGTGACGTCCTTACCCTCGCGGGAGACGCGGCGGAAGGCGATGATGCTTTGGTCGGCGTTGTAGGCCTCCAGCCATTCGAAGGATTTCTCGGGCTCGTCCAGCACCTCGTCCCACAGGGCGGGGGTCGCAAGATAGAAGTTATTGAGGGCGGCGAAGTAGTGCTGGAGCTTGGCGTGGTACTCGTAATCCAGAAGATACCAATCAAGCTGGCGCTCCTCGCTCCACTCGGCGAACTGGCCGATCTCACAGCCCATGAACCACAGCTTGGCGCCGGGGAGGGTCATCATCCAGGCGGCGAACACGCGGGAGCCGGCGAATTTCCGCCAGTAATCTCCGGGCTGTTTGTCCAGGAAGGATTTCTTGAGGTGCACCACCTCGTCATGGGAGATGGGCAGGACGTAGTTTTCGAGGAAGGCGTAGGAGGGAATATGGGTCAGGAGTCCGTGGTTATGCTTACGGAAGATGGGATCCTCCTTGATATAGCGGAGGGTATCGTTCATCCAGCCCATGTTCCACTTATAGGTAAAGCCCAGGCCGGTTTCGGAGAAGTCCGTGATGTGAGGCCACATGGTGGATTCCTCGGCGATGGTCATAACGTCGGGATGATCCTCCCGCAGGCTTTCGTTGAGCTGGCGGAAGAAGGCGATGGACTCCAGATTCTGGTAGCTGCCGAAGCGGTTGGGATGCCACTCGCCGTCCTGTCGGTCGTAGTTGAGGTAGAGCATGGAGGCCACCGCGTCCACCCGCAGGCCGTCCACGTGGAATTCCTCTACCCAGTAGTAGGCGTTGGAGATGAGGAAGGAGATGACCTCCTTGCGTCCCACGTCAAAGCAACAGGTACCCCAGCCGCGGTTTTCCTGACGGGTGGGATCCTCATATTCGTAGAGCGGTTCGCCGTCGAAGCGGTACAGGCCGTGGGCGTCCTTGGGGAAATGGGCGGGAACCCAATCCAGAATGACGCCGATTCCCGCGTTGTGCATGATGTCCACGAAGGCGCGGAAGTCATCGGGGTCGCCGTAGCGGGAGGTAGGGGCGTAGTAGCCGCAGACCTGATAGCCCCAGGAGCCGCCGAAGGGGTGCTCCATGATGGGCAGGAGCTCCACGTGGGTAAAGCCCATTTGCTTGATATAGGGCGCCAGCTCGTCGGCCAACTCACGGTAGTTCATGGGCTCGCCGTCATCGCGGTATTTCCAGGAGCCGACGTGCAGCTCGTAGATGTTGAAGGGGTATTTTTGTCCGGATTCCTTGAAAAGAGCGCGTTGGTGCAGCCATCCTCCGTCATGCCACGTGAAGGGGGCGCTCCGGAAGAAGCGGGTCGCCGTCAGCGGAGGGGTTTCCATGGCGCGGCCGTAGGGGTCGGCATGGAGCAGGATGCGGCCGTCTCTTGCCTGTATGCGGTATTTATACACGCTCCCGTCGGGAACCTTGTCACCGGGGACGGATACCATGAAGATGCCGTTTTGGGTGACGCGATTCATGGGGATACCCGTTTTCCAATCGGAAAAGGAGCCCACCACCGCCACGGAACTCGCGTGGGGAGCCCAAACCCGGAAAACGATGCACTCCTTACCATCCTCGCCCAGCTCGGCGTGGGCGCCCAGGTAGGTATACGCATAGCGAGCGGTACCCTCATGGAAGAAGAATTCATCCTGCTCCCGTCGCAGAGGGCTGAAGGGGATCGAATTCACGGAAGGCGTGTCCGCTTCGCAGATGGAGGTGCTTTTTTCAGTGATTTTCACCGATTTGACTGTCATGCGTTTGGATTCCTTTCGGTAAATATAACGGTTCGTAGTCATTATATCACAAAAAACCGATTCTGTCAATGCGTGATTAAAGATTTCATGAAACTTTGCAAAAATTTGTTGCTTTTGCGAATAACGGAGGGGAAAAGGAATGTAAAAAAATTTCAGAAAGTCCTCAAAATCTCACCATCCTATTGACACCGGGGGGTGTTATGATATATAATATAATGAGTAAATCAGACTCAGCCAGTAGGAGGACAAGCTCTTGATCGAAGTAAAAGATCTGACAAAAAAATACGGAAGCCGCACGGCTGTGGATCATATCAGCTTCAAGATCCGCAACGGCCGTATCTACGGTCTCCTGGGACCCAACGGCGCCGGAAAATCCACCACCATGAACATGATCGCAGGCTCCCTCGCGCCCACCGTGGGCACCGTGCTCATCAATGGCTACGATATTTGCGAGCAGCCCCTTGAAGCCAAGCGGCAGATCGGGTATCTGCCCGAGCAACCACCCCTGTTCGGGGATATGACGCCCTTTGAATACCTTTGTTTTGTGGCCGAGGCCAAGGGGGTGCAGGACGAGATCATTGACCGCCAGGTCAAGGAGGCTATGAGCGTGACCGATATCCTGTCGGTCAAGGACAGGCTCATCCGCAACCTCTCCAAGGGATACCGCCAGCGGGTGGGCATCGCGCAGACCATGCTGGGCAGCCCCGATATCATCATTCTGGACGAGCCCACCGTAGGCTTGGATCCCAAGCAGCTCACCGAGATCCGCGCCCTCATTCGCAAGCTGGGCGAGAAGCTGACGGTGATCGTGTCCAGCCACATTCTCTCCGAGATCAGCGAGCTTTGCGATCACGTGATTATCCTGTCGGAGGGGCGCGTGGTGGCGGATGACGATATGGCCTCGCTGGTGTCCCGCGTGGCGCCCGAGAAGACCATCCGCATGACCGTCAAGGGCGACGAGGCGGGGATCTGCGCCGTTCTGAACGGGATCGAGGGCGTCCATTATGTGGAGCTCGGCGGTTCCGCGGGGATCGAGGGCGCTGTTTCCGTTACGGTCAAGACCGATACGGAGGCGGATCTGCGGGATACCATCTTCTTTGCCATGGCGGAGGCGCGGTACGCCGTTCTGTCCATGGAGGCGGTCGAGCAATCCCTGGAGAGCATATTCCTGTCTCTGACGGGGAATCGCGAGGCTGGCGCCGCGCCCGAAGCCGACAAGGCCGAAAAGGAGGAAGATAACTGATGTTTGCTGTATATAAACGCGAATTCCGCGCCTACATGAACAACGTGTACGGCTGGCTGTTCATGGCTGTGCTCCTGCTGTTTGCGGGCTTCATGATGTTTCTGGAGAATCTGGTGGTCGGCGCGCCCAATATAGAGTATGCGCTGCTGGACAGTAAATATGTGCTTCTTTTGATGATTCCCATTCTCTGTATGCGCTCCATGGCGGAGGATCGGCGCAACAAAACGGACATGTTCTACCTCTCCCTGCCTATGCGCTCCTCGTCGGTGGTGCTGGGCAAGTACTTTGCCCTTTTGACCGTATACGCCATCCCCTGCGCTGTTCTGGCGGTCTATCCCGTGATCCTCGGGATGTTCGGGGAGGTGCATTTCCTCAGCGCGTACTCGGCGCTCCTGTTCTTCTTCCTTTTGGGCGCCGCGTTGATCGCGGTTTGCCAGTTTACCTCCGCGCTGACCGATAATCTGGTGGTGGCGGCGGTGCTCGGGGTGCTTTCCATGCTGATCCTTTGGGGGTTGTCCTTCTTGAAGTCCATCGTTCCTGCCCTCGGGTTCGTGGCCCGCATCTCTCCTTTCGTACATTTTGAAGAGGCCGCGATCTACGGTCTGTTCAGCATTCCCTCGCTCGCTTTGCTTCTGTCCTATCCTGTGTTCTTCCTCGTGCTGACAACGCTGACGGCGGACAGAAAGCGCTGGGCGTGAGTTTTTTGCGTGAAAGTTTTGAAATCAGAAACCGAGCGTTGCTGTTTCACGCGTAAGTACGGACGAGCTCCGCGCTTGTCATAAGTGATACAGTCGAATTTCAAAAGATAATTGTGCCGCCGCTGTGCGGCGGAATGGAGAGTTGTATGAATCATGGAATCTTATCCCGCATGAAGCGGTCTACCCGCAAGCGCGCGGTGTGCGTTGCTCTGGCCGCTTCCGTGCTTGTCCTGCTTGTTGCGGTCAATCTGCTGGCGGGGCTTCTGCCCGCCAAGGTCTCGGTGTTCGACGTGTCGGGCATCGGGATCACCGAGATCTCCGACGAGACGGAAAAGTTCGTCTCGGACATGGAGGAGGACGTGACCATCTACTGGCTGTGCGCCGACGGAATCGTGGACGATCAGTTTGAACTTCTCCTGACCCGCTACGAGGAGGCGGGGAAACATATCCGCGTGGAGGTGGTGGACACCACCGCGAATCCTGCCTTTGTTTCGGGCTACACCGAGAATGCGCTGTCGGATTTCAGCATGATCGTGGAGAGCGGACGCCGTCACACGACGGTGGAGACGGGGGACATGTACTACTATGTCAATGACTTCGTCAACGAGCAGCTCTATTCGGGTACCGTCATGCCCATGACCGCGGCGCAGCTCGAGCAGATCTACACCGCCTGCCTTCAGTACTACCAGATCGACATTACGCAGTATCCTACCTACGTTTATTTCCGCGGTGAGGCGCTGATCACTTCCGCGCTGGACTACGTGACAAGACCCTACATCCCCCACGGCTACCTTCTGACGGGACACGGGGAGGCGGCGCCCTCCGAGATACTGCATGAGCTGATGCATACCATGGGGATGGACGTGGAGCCCTTGGATCTGTCCGTGGCGCAGGCCATACCGACGGACGCCAACTGTCTGATCCTGTTCTCTCCCGAGACGGATCTCTCGGCGCATGAA
>JAZQXS010000267.1:0-6905 GCA_045633025.1 Eubacteriales bacterium
TCTCATGCTGTTGACCGATGACGGCCGCCGCGCCGCGCCCGGCGAGGAGGGCGAGATCTGCCTGCGAGGCACCTGTGTGACCCTCGGCTACTACGCCAACCCCGAAAAGACCGCCGAGGCCTTCGTGCAGAATCCTCTCAATCCTCACTATCCCGAGCTGATCTACCGAACCGGTGATATCGGTCGGTTCAACGAGCACGGCGAGCTGGTGTTCATTTCCCGCCGCGATGCCCAGATTAAGCATATGGGTCACCGTATCGAGCTGGGAGAGATCGAAGCCGCCGCCGCGTCTGCAGAGGGGGTTCGCGCCGCCTGTTGTGTCTACGATGCGCCCGGCAAACGGATCGGCCTGTACTATGTGGGCGATGCCGATGAAGCCGCGCTCTCCGCGACCCTAAAGGCTGCGCTCCCCCGCTACATGATCCCCGCCTTCTGCGGGAAGCTTTCCGCGATGCCCCTGACCCCCAACGGTAAGGTGGACAGAAAGGGCTTGCGCGAGCGGGCGGAAACGACCCTGTAATCGAATATCCATTCGTACCATACTATTTTTTTCGGAGGTTTTCCCTATGAACGAACTGATTGCCATTTTGACCGAGCTCCACGATGACGTGGACTTTGCTACCGAGACAGGACTCATTGAGAACGGTATCCTCAACTCTCTGGATATCGTCACCCTCATCACCGAGATCAACGACCGCTTTGACGTCCAGATCCCGGCCGAGGAGATCATGCCCGAAAATTTTGATTCTGCGCAAGCCCTGTGGGCGCTCATCACCCGTTTGGACGAAGATTGATCCCTCATGACCCTGACCTCATTCCCCTTTCTCATATTCGCCGCCGTTACGGTACTGCTGTACTACCTTGTCCCCAAAAAAGGCCAATGGATTGTGTTGCTCACCGCCAGTACCTTGTTCTACGCGGCGGCGGGGGGCTGGTATCTGCCCTTTATCCTGACAACCATCCTGTCTACCTTCCTCATAGCCCGCATAATGGCGAGCCATGCGAGGCGCGACGAGGAATACATAGCCGCCCATAAGGCCGACCTCTCCAAGGAGGAGCGCAAGGCTTACAAGGCGGCAGGGAAAAAGACCCGGTTCCGTATGCTCGTGGCGGGGCTTGCGCTCAATTTTGGCATCCTGGCGGTGCTGAAATATACGGGCTTTGCCGTCAGCATTGTCAATGACGTGCTGGGGCTGTTCACCGAGAGCCGCTTGGATATCCCCTCCCTCATTCTGCCCTTGGGTATTTCCTTCTATACCTTCCGCTCCACCGCCTACCTCATCGACGTTTATCGGGGTAAGGCGCAGGCGGCGCAAAACCTCGGCAAATACGCCCTGTTCATCTCCTTCTTTCCGGCGGTCATGCAGGGGCCTATCTGTCGGTATAACGATCTGGCGGGGCAATTCGACACCCCGCACAGCGCTGAGTGGAAGAACCTTTCCGCAGGCCTTCTGCGGGTGCTTTGGGGCATGTTCAAGAAGCTGGTGGTGGCCGATACCCTCATGGGGGCGGTCAAAACCATTGTGGGCGCTCCCGAAAGCTTTGGCGGCATGTATGTATTCCTGCTGATCATTCTTTATTCAGCGGTCATTTACGGCGATTTTACAGGCGGCATCGACATCACCATAGGACTTTCCCGTATGCTGGGGCTGAAGCTCACCGAGAACTTCAACCGCCCCTTCTCCTCGCGCTCCACCGCCGAGTACTGGAACCGCTGGCATATCACAATGGGCTCGTGGTTCACGGATTACATTTTCTATCCGCTGTCCATCTGCAACTCCATGCAAAAGCTCACCAAGTGGAGTCGCGCCCATTTAGGCAAGGCCATCGGTATGCGGTTCCCCGTGTATGTGGCCACCCTGTTCACATGGTTTCTCACGGGACTCTGGCATGGAGCATCCTGGAATTTCATCGTGTGGGGTCTGCTCAACGGAGTCATCATTCTGGTCTCCCGCGAGCTCGAGCCGTTGTATGCCAAATTCCGCAAGCGCTTCCCGAAGCTCACCGCATCGGCCGCCTACGGTTGCTTTGCCTGTATCCGTACCTTCTTCCTCATGGGAGCCGTACGCATTCTGGATTGCTACCGCGACGTGCCCGTCACCTTCAAGGCCTTCGCTTCGATCTTCTATGATTTCAGCCATTGGCGTGACTTGGCCGACGGCACCTTCATGGACAAGCTGGGGCTGTCCCTGCCCGTGTGGATTTTGGTGGGACTGGCCACGGTTCTGATCTTCTTCGTCAGCCGCGCCGGGAGGGAGACTCCCGTGGGCGACCGCCTTTCGGAGCGCCCCGTCCTGTGGACGCTGGCCTGTCTGGGGTTGGCTGTGGCCGTTCTCATGTTTGGCAGCTACGGCATCGGATTCGATGCGGGCGCCTTCATTTACACCACGTTTTAAGGGGGTGCGGATATGACAAACGATATGAAAACAGCCAATACTCCCCGTAAAACGAAAATTCTCCGCGCCCTGTGTGTTGTCCTCGCCGCGCTCATGCTGGCGGCGATCCCCGTGGCGCTAACTCCCGTCCTCATGCCGAAGTATGTGACGGTATCCCGAGAGGGAAGCCTCACCGAGGAATACTACGCCGCCGCGAAGGAGGTGGGGCACGACGTGATCTTCATCGGAGATTGCGAGATCTACGAATCCTTCGTCCCAGCCATCCTCTGGGAGGAGTACGGCATCTCCTCCTACCTCCGCGGAAACGCGCAACAGCTCGTTTGGCATTCCTACTATATGCTGGAGGACACCCTTCGCTACGAAACGCCTAAGGCCGTGGTTTTCAACGTCCTGGCGCTCATGTACGGTGAACCCCAAAAGGAAGCCTACAACCGCATGGCGCTGGACGGCATGGAATGGTCGTCCGTGAAGGCCGAGGCCGTCAAGGCCTCCATGACCGAGGAGGAGGATTTCCTTACCTACGTATTCCCATTCTTCCGCTACCATAGCCGTTGGAGCGAGCTGTCAGCCGAGGATCTGACCTATGCGTATCGAGAGAAACCGTTGGTTTCGGACAGCGGCTACCTGATGCAGACGGGGGTAGAGCCTGAGGATTTGGAAAATCAGCCCTCGCCCAGCCCCCTGCTGGACGAAAAACTGCCCGAAACGGCGATGGCGTATCTGGATCGTATGACCGCGCTCTGCCGTGAGAGGGGAATCGAGCTCATTCTCATCAAAGCGCCCACGAATTACTTCCGCTACCATTGGTATGACGAGTGGGACGCGCAGATCGTCGGTTACGCCGCCGAGCATGATCTCGCCTACTACAATTTCATGCGCGTTAAGGACGAGATCGGACTGGATATGTCCACGGATACTTACGATGCGGGCATCCACTTGAACGTCTACGGCGCCGAGAAGCTGACACGCTATTTCGGAGCCATCCTCCGTGACAGCCACGCCATCCCCGACAGACGGAGCGATGACAAGGCCTGCGACGTATGGCGAGACCGCGTCGTTACCTACCGCGCGCGCAAGGCGGATATGGAATCCCAAACTCAATCATAATTCAGAAAGGAATCGATTACCATGAAAACCACTACCCTTCGTATTCTGGCCGCTCTGCTGGCCATTCTGTCCCTGTCCCTCTGCTTTATTGCCTGTGACGGCGGCTCGGACAGCGCCCTGTATTTCTCCGCAAACGGTGAAAAGATCGCCATTGGCGCCTCCGATGAGGTGATCGGCAAGCTGGGTACGCCCCTCTCCGAGACCAGCTCCGCTTCCTGCGGCGGCTTTGAAGGGAAGGACTACGTGTACACCTACAAGGGCTTCCGCGTGTCCACCACCCCTGCTAAGAACGGCCAGATCATCTGCAAGGTGGAGCTGACCGACGATTCCGTCAAGACGCCCGAGGGCCTGTATATCGGCATGACCCGCGCCGACGCCGAGGCTGCCATGAAGAGCTACACCGCCGAGGCTGTGGCCGATAATCTGGTCTATACGGCCGGCGGCGTCAAGCTTCAGGTCGTTTTCCGCGACGGTGCGGTGAGCGGTCTGGTGTATGTGGCCGAGTGATCCTATGGGCGGCAATATGCTGAAAATCGGTATTGGCATGGGCTCCTATACCCGCCGCTACGGGCTGGATGAGGGGCTTCGCCGTATAAAAGCGCAGGGATACGACGCGTTGGACTACGGCGCCTTTATCCATACGGACAACCCTATTTTCCATGTGGATGAGACGACCTTTGCCGACACGCTCCGCCGTGAACGGGAGATCATAGAAGCCGTCGGCTTGGTCGTGGGACAGACCCACGGCGCATGGCGCTGTCCTGCCCGCGATGCTTCGGAGTATGATCGCGCCGAGCGGTTTGCCGCCATGGCCACGGGTATTCGCGGAACGGCACTTCTGGGGGCACCCTATTTCGTGATCCATTGTATCATGCCCTTCGGCGAGAATAATCCCGACCGTCGGGAGGAGCTGTGGGCCATGAACGCTGACTACTACGGCCGACTCTGTCGGGTGGCTGAGGACTATGGTGTGGTGCTCTGCCTGGAAAATCTGCCGTTTACGTCCCTCCCCCTGTCCCGCACGAACGAGGTGCTGGAATTCGTCCGTATGATGAATACCCCCACCATGAAGATGTGTCTGGACACGGGGCACGCCGCCGTATACGGCGATTCCCCCGCCGACATGGTGCGCATGATCGGGAAGGAGTATCTGGCAACCCTTCACGTCCATGACAATGATGGTCACGGAGACTACCATTGGCGTCCCGGCGAGGGCGTGGTGGATTGGGCGGACTTCGGTCACGCGCTCCATGAGATTGGTTTTGAAGGAGTTGTAAATCTGGAAACCGGCCCCGAAAATACCGATGATCCTGCAACCCGCGAGGCAAGCGAGCTGAAATTGGCCGCCACGGTCAAGGCGATCGCCGACGGAACATACGGGCAGTAACACCCGCCTATAAAGAGAGAACCCGCAAGGATTTCGATCCCTGCGGGTCTTTCTGTTATGCGCCGTCCGACGGGGTGTCGGGGTCGGCATAGAGATACGGGCAATATTGTCGCTGGAGATTTTCAATATCCGCCAGATCGGCATCGGTCAGTAGCTTTCCCTCGTAAGCCTCGGGCAGGGTATGGAATTTCCCCTCATACAGAACCGTGATCCGATTGCCGTTGTTATACCGCAGGTTGGCTGACCCGACGTTTTCCTCCCACAGGGCATCGGTATAGTCACCGCAGTCGATCATGGCCACGATGGCGCCGTTCGGAAGCTGTCCGTAGTAGTGGCGGACGGATACCTCCTCTTCACTCACGTACGGATGGGCTTTCCGATAGGATTCGATGATGAATGCCTTCGTGTCCGGTGATAGCGTGGGCGTGTTCTCTTCCACGAGCAGTACCCCCTCAAATACCTGCCCAACCCCGAGACAGGACAGCTCCAGATCGTACGTCCCCTCGGGCGCGTCGTCGGGAATGGTGAAGGCAAAGCTCTCTTGCCATTTCTCACCGGTCTTTATCACATGAGGACCCTCATCATCATTTGAGATGAAGTCTGTGCGGATGGTAACCGAATGGTCGCTACTCCACATGAAAAGGGGGTGGGCGCGGAACTCTGAACTGCTCCCCATGTGGGTGAAGGGGGCTCCTTGGTTGACTATCGTTGTGCTCAGACGGAACGAGCTGCCGCGGGTGAGGCTTCCCGTAAAAGGACTGCCGTCCATGTTGGTCATCTCATAGGAAAAGCTGAATTGATCAGGGGCGATCACCGACTCCCCCACCGTCATAACGCCCTCGAAAATCCTCTCGACCCCGCCGTAGGACAGCACCAGGTCGTACACGCCGCAGACCGCGTCCTTGGGGATGAAGAAGTGGGTGGTGAGGTACCCTTGCTGACCTTGTTTCACGGTGTGCCATGCGGCGTCAATGACGGGATAGTAGCCCTCCAACCGGATGGAACGGTCCTCCTGCAGAACGAATTGGGCATGTGCGGAAAAACCGTAAGCACCAAAGGCTTCTCCCAGGTTCGTGATACAGGTCTGCACGTTGATCGTTTCTCCCGGCGCAGGGTGGCCGTCCCAGGCCTTTTCGGTGTCGTAGGTGATCTCATAGGAAAACTCAAACCGATCCGCATAGCCCACGGGAGGCTTGGTCTGCCCCCAACGCGCCAGAGCCACCACGGCGATGAGGCTGACGATGGCGCAGATCATAGCCACCCCCCACCCGCTGTTGACAAAGCGAATAAAGGGATTCTCCTCTCTTTCGCGGCGGGGATTCCCGTAGGCATCCCCCAGCGTCGCCTCGGCGATATACTCGTCGGATATGTTGGTCATCTTTTCAAATAATACTTCTCCTTTCACGGTGTGTACCCCCTTTCGGTGAGATAGCCCCGCAACCCCTCGCGGACGCGGGAGATGCGCTTGGTGGCGGCATTGGCTGACAGACCGTAATGCCGCGCCATCCGCTTGACGCTGTAATTGTACCAGTACCGCCCCACGAATAATCGGCGATCCAGCTCGGCCAGCGTTCCCAGATACTCATTCAGCCATTGGCAGATGAGACGGCTCTCGGTCTCGTCGGGGGCGGAGATGCAGTCCTCCAGCTCGTCGAAGGCTACGGTCAGACGGACATCCCGCCGCTCGCGTCGGAGGGATTTGAGGCGGTTAATGGAGAGATTGCGCGTGAGCTTTCCTAAGTACGCGCGAAGGCTGAGAGGCTTTTGGGGGGGCATGGAGTTCCACGCCGCCAGCCAGGTGTCGTTGACGCACTCCTCCTCGTCGGGTGGGCTGTTGAGTATGTTCATGGCCACCGTCCGACAGTAGGCTCCGTACTGCCGCTGGCTATGCTCGATGGCCTGCTCGTCGCGGGCGTGGTAGAGCGCGACGATCTCGTGATCTTGTAGGTTCATGGTCGTCTCCTTTCTGTGAATGTATTGAAGTCCCTTCACCTATACAGACAACGCGGAGGGGG
>JAZQXS010000268.1:0-10434 GCA_045633025.1 Eubacteriales bacterium
ACCGATTTGGTTGTTATGACCCAGGCATACAAGACTCATGAAAAAGCGGATGATCTCGCCCGGCAAAACAAATTTTAAGAAACATTTTCGCCAATGGTTTTTCTTATGATACTGCTCGGGGACGAAGAAGAAAAACAGAATTCCTACCGCCAAAATGGGGAGCAAAAGGTCGATCAGTAGAAAGGTGCACAGAACAAAAATAAACAGGATCGGTCTGGGAAAACTTGTTCCCAAAAGGGGGCTGAATAGGCCATAGACTACGGATTGTGATAAATCCTTCGTGATCGTATAGTAGGCGAACAGGAACAGAATGTACAGGATGATGTGGGGGAGTGAAACCTTTTTCTTTTTGAACATACTCATGTGCAATACCTCCGGCATATACGCTTTTTATAGCATTATAACATTACAGTTAACTATAAAGTCAAGGGGTTTTGGAAAAATAATTCGAAAAATTACATCCGCTCCAGCAGATTCAGGAAGGAATTCTTGCCGTAGACCGTGTAGCCGTAGATCTCGGAGGCGTTGTCCAGCGGGATGAACTCCCCTTTGCGGGCGCCCCTTAGACAGAGAACGTGGGGCGCGGGATCCACCAGCAGAATCTGCTCTCCGTCTCCAGCGGGAAATGCAAAGCTGTGGCTGACGAACCAGGAGAAGCCGGGAATCGCCAGGGTGTTGGCAGCCAGTCTGCCGCCCGTACCCATCATGCCGAGACCGCCTCGCATGGCGCGCATGATGCGGATGTTGACGGTGTACATGAACTGGTAGATCTGCTCCTCGCAGAGCACGACGGTCAAGCGGCGGCGGTGGCAGTTGGCAACAGCGACGCGATAGACCGTGTCGCGGGTGGCCTTGGGATCAAATTTTGAGCGGTGGGTGATGGTAAGGCCGAATGGGGCATAGTATCCGAACAGGGAGAGGTAGGGGCGTCCGTGTATCTCGAAGGAAAGCTCCCCGCGGTCACGGAGGGCTTCCAGCCGCCGCAGGAATTTTTTTCGTTCGAGGATGCGGCGGATGTAGCGAAGAATCTCCAGTACGGCCAAAAATCCCAGCAAGACCAGAAAGGGGATGCGGAAGAGTCGTATCAAGGCCTTGAACAGCGTACCGAAGATGGGGAAAAATACCGAGATACCGCAGTAGATCAATCCTGCCAAAGCGCCGAAATAAATCAAGGCGTAGATGATCCGCCCGGCAAGACCGTGCTTTTTCTCCTTGGGGTCGCGCAGGGGCTTCTGCGCCGTCCAGGTATTGCCCAAACGGAGGATGCGGAGCAGGGAAGCGATCGCGGTGAACGCAAGAGAGGCGCCGAGTGAGATGGCTGCGCTCTGCCAAGCCGGAAGAGCGGTATAGGACAAGGGGGCTTGCAGGGCTACGGTCAAAACGGGCGTGGCGCCGAGTATTGTCAAAATGTGTTCCGTCAGGAATCCGGAGTCGCGGAGCAGCTTCGGAGGGATTTCGGCCTCGCAAAAGCGGTTGAAGCTGAAATCGTCGATGTGGTCGTAGTACCACCACAGGGCAATAAAGACCGCCGCGTCCACGAGAAAGGGGATCAAGGCGTAGCCGGCGGTTTGGATCTCCAAAAGCTCAAAGAGAAGATCCCTGACCGCTCGCTTGGCAACCTTATGCAGAAGGAATAGCTGGAGGATACAGAGAGTGGTCTTGAACGCGTGCCACAGGATGGCTTTGGTCTGCGTTTTCTTCATAGCGGAATACTCCTTGCCACAGTTTCATACATTTTATTTATATAATATCTGTTTATTACCTTAATTATCCTGCTCCATGGCGCAATCGATGGCCAGAACCAGCGCGAGGGCTTGGATCTCGTCGGCGGGGTTGCGGATGTCCAGGGCGTAGCAGTCCCCCCAAGTGAACCACTCCTTCTGAATGGACACGATGGGGTTCCCGCCACGGTAAACGGTGTAATCGTGGGACCAGAAATCTCCCTCCACATCCCAGTCAGCACCCTCCACGGTGTAGCGGGGGCGGAAGAAGGAGAATTCCCGCACCACCTCGCCAATGAGCTCCCCTTCGGCGTAGACGGAGTAGCGGGGACGGAAGGTAAACAGCTCTTGCTCGATGTAGGCGACCTCACGCCCGTCGGGTGTGGTGACGTGGAGCTTCTTGCCCCAGGAGAACAGCTCGCCCTCCACAAAGTAGCGGTCGTTGCCCGTCTCGTCGGTGACCGAGAAACGGTCGCGCCAGGTAAATACGTGCTCTTCGATCAGCAGTTTCATAAGATAAATGAATCCTTTCCCGAAATTGTTTGTTTTTTTGTATATATTATAGCATATAATCATAGGATTGTCAATAGAATTCAAATAAAATCGTTAAAAAATATACAATCCTTGGATGGAATGGCAGATCTCGAAAAAATTCAACAATTTTCGCAAAAAGATTGCTATTTTCCCGAAAATGTGCTACAATGTATGCACGAGGCTTCCGCCTCAAATCCATCGGCATACAAAAGGAGAAAATTTATGGCCGCATTTGTTTTGGGCATTGTTATTGCCATCGTCGGTATCGTTACCGGTATTATTTTCGCAACCCAGCGTACGAACGTTCGTAAGCTGACCCTGCTCCCCATTCTGGGCGGTGTGATTCTGGGCGGCGTTCTTTCGGTTCTCGGCTGTGTCGCCGAGGTTCCCACCGGACACACCGGTGTGCTGACCACCTTCGGACGGGTGGAGAACGTGACCTTTGACGCGGGTCTGAACATGAAGGCGCCCTGGCAGAAGGTCGTGAACATGGACAACCGCGTGCAGAAGGCAAGCACCTCTCTTTCCTGCTTCTCGTCTGATATTCAGGAGGTGTCCATCGCGTACACGCTGAACTATCAGATCGACAAGGAGAACGCGCAGGAGATCTACCGCACGGTGGGTATTTCCTACTACGATACCGTGATCGTGCCCAACATCGCCGAGGCCGTCAAGGTCGTGACCGCCAAGTACACCGCCGAGGATCTGGTATCCTCCCGCGCAGATCTGGCCGCGGCGATCGAGGAGGTTCTGACCAAGAGCCTCGCCAAGTACAACATTCAGGTTGTGTCCGCGGCAATCGAGGATATGGACTTCACCGACGCCTTTACCGCCGCCGTTGAGGCCAAGCAGGTAGCCGCGCAGAACAAGCTTCAGGCCGAGATCGAGCAGGCGCAGAAGGTCATGGAGCAGGAGGCCGCCGCCGAGATGGCGGTCATTCAGGCGAACGCCGCGGCGGAGACCGCCAAGATCCAGGCGCAGGCCAAGGCCGAGACCGCTAAGATCCAGGCAGAGGCAGAGCTGGAGGTCGTGAAGATCGAGGCGGACGGCGTTGAGTACGCCGGTCAGAAGGAAGCCGCCGCCAACAAGGCCATCGCGGAGAGCATCACCGACGAACTGCTTCAGTATCAGTACATCGAGCGGTGGGACGGCAAGCTCCCCGAGACCTACGTTGGCTCCGAGAACGTCAGTACCATCATTACGGGAACTGAAAAAGGCGAGTAAATAATGAAAGCAAAGGGATCGGCCGCGCGGCCGATCCCTTTGCTAAAAAAAATAAAAAAACTTTTGCAAAACCCCTTGACAAATCCATCGACTTCGTGTATAATAAAATCACACCAAAACGGTGTTGATTAAGGAGGCGACCGACATGAAGATCACACAGGAAGCGGATTACGCCCTGCGTATGATGTGTCTCTTGGCCAAGCAATCCGCCGCAGGGATACCCACGGTGGGCGCATCTGTTTTGGCTGAGGGAGTGGCCGTCCCCACTCGGTTCGGGCTCAAAATTCTCCATAAGCTCTCCCAGACCGGTCTGGTCAAGACCAGCCGAGGAGCGGCGGGGGGATACAGCCTGAATACCGACCCTGCGACCCTGACGGTCAGACAAGTGATCGAGGCCATCGACGGCTCCATTGAGATCAACCGATGCCTGTCCGCTACACACATCTGCCTGAACAATCCGAACAAGGATTGTTGCCGCCTGCACCACGTTTTCGAAGAGCTGAACCGTATGCTCACGGAACGATTGGATCGCTTGACGGTGGCTATGGTGGTGAACGAGGGCGTGGGCTTGGACGAGATCATACGCGCCATTCAGTAACCATTCAAAATTTAAAATCCAAATTTAAAAACAAATTCAACTTTCAGGAGGAAATTACACATGAAAAAGTTCAGATGCAAGGTTTGCGGCGAGATCATCGAGAGCGAGAATTATCCCGAGCAGTGCCCCAGATGCAAGGTCAAGGGCGACGACAAGTTTGAAGAGGTCAAGGAAGGCAACATGACTTGGGCCGCTGAGCATATCGTCGGCGTCGCTAAGGACGCTCCCGAGCACATCAAGGAAGGCCTGCGCGCTAACTTCGAGGGCGAGTGCTCTGAGGTCGGTATGTACCTGGCTATGTCCCGCGTGGCTGCCCGTGAGGGTTATCCCGAGATCGCCCTGTACTGGGAGAAGGCCGCTTTCGAGGAGGCTGAGCACGCCGCAAAGTTTGCAGAGCTGCTGGGCGAGTGCCTGACCGACTCCACCGAGAAGAACCTGACCATGCGCGTTGAGGCCGAGAACGGTGCTACCGCCGGTAAGTTCGAGTTGGCTAAGGCCGCTAAGGAGCTGAACCTGGATGCCATCCACGACACCGTCCACGAGATGGCTCGCGACGAGGCTCGCCACGGCAAGGCGTTCGCAGGTTTGCTGGCAAGATATTTCGGCAAGTAATATAGGAGAGCGCCAAGGACTCTGCCCTTGACCCGCTTGAACCCTTTTTGAAAAAAGGGTTCAAGACTCCCAAAAACTTTCAATACATTCGTAGGGCGGCGGGTGCAAATCCCTGCCCTGCGTACGGAGGAGCCAAGCGGCCACGGTGTGGTGTGATTCCACACTTCTCCACGAAACATGAAATAAAACTGCCGAAACCGGCAATACTGAATTTTACAAACACGAAAGGAATCAAGATTATGAAGTACGTTTGCCCCTGTGGATATGAGTACGACCCCGCCCTTGGTGATCCCGACAACGGCATCGAGCCCGGCACTGCCTGGGAGGACCTGCCCGAGGATTTCGTCTGCCCCGTTTGCGGGTTGGACAAGGATGCTTTTGAGAAGGAAGAGTAATTCCAATTGCATAGCAAAAGGGAGTCCCGATTGGTGGGGCTCCCTTTTGACGTTTGGGGACGGGGTAGGTTTATCGTAGAACCTTTTTCTTCTTTTTTGCCTCGGCGATGGCCCAAGGGTCGTCGTAAATGTAGGCGGGACAGGCGTGATGGGGGTTATAGCAAACAGGACGGTTCGGCGTATCATCGCCCGGACAGCAGTAGTCTACACAGGTGTGACAGCTCGATGTAGGCGCGTATCCGCAGTGGACGCAAAAACGGGCGCCGGTGGAGACGATTTTTTTACACTCGGTGCATCTTTTCAGTGCCATAATAGATTCCTCGATTCGGTAATAATAAGAAGTGACTTATTATACCATATAAATACCGAATTGTCAACCTTATTAGGTTAGCATTTCTGAATCACTCTATGTACAATAGAGTTAACTTAATTGGGTTAGGAGGACGAAATGACGATCGGTGAGGCAGTTCGGTTGAGGATACTCGATTTGTGCAAGCAGAATCTGATTACGGTGAATGGACTATCCTTGAAATGCGGTATAACTCAATCCACATTGAGTAACATTGTTCTTGGAAAAAACAAGAATCCCCAAATCAATACCATCAAAAAAATCTGCGACGGTCTGGAGATCACCATCCAAGAATTTTTCCATTCTCCGATATTTGATGATTTGGAGCAGGAGATCCGATAACCGAAACGGGAACGATGGGAAAAGAGGATGTTTCCAACGCATTTGGCGCGTGAAGCATCCTCTTTTTTATATTATGTACGCATTATATCATGTATAAATCTATTTGTCAAGAACCATTTTGATATATAATTTATACATTAGATAACGCGGGGGTGTTTGGCATGAAACTTCGAATTTTGGAGCTGTTGGAGGAGAAGGGAAAAACCAAATATTGGTTGTATATCCAATTGGGGTTAAGTTATCAGAATTTCAATAAAATGGTCAACAATCAGACCAGCGGTATCAAATTCGAGAATCTGCAAGCTCTTTGTGATATTTTGGAGTGCACCCCAAACGACCTGTTTGACGAGTATTACAAGGCGGAAAAAAACGGGGAATGATATCTACCATCAAAAAAATCTTCGACAACCTGGAACAAGAAATCAAATAATCGAAAAGCGGCTGCCCGGTACAGATCGGGGAGCCGCTTTGGGGTATATAAGGGAACATCTAAAAATTTTCGCGCAACGAATCGATGGAAACTTTTCCTCCCCAAGCTTGCTCGGCTTCCGCCGCATCCGGAATATTTAGAGGTACCCCTAAGGATAGCGGCGTTCCGCGTATTCCATAGGCACCCAGCTCTCATCGGGAAGGCTTTCCAAAAACCTTCCCGGTTTTAGTCTTGGTTTGGCTTACTTCATAAGGGGGATACGTTTCGCGCTCAAAACAGCTTGTTTTTCATTAGCTGTGCACCGTTCACTCGAAGATTTCGCCGCAGATTTGGCCGACGAAGGTTCTACCATAGGTGCCGGTGGCGGATGCCGTACAGCTTGTGGTGGCGGAGCTTGCCGAGATGCTGCCGCCGGAGGTCAGATAGCCAACCAACCCGCCGACGTAAAGATCGGCAAAGCGTTGGGCGCTTTGAGCGGTTAGGCAGCCGGATGCATAGCAGCTTTCCACACGGCCTCCATTCTGATACCCGATCAGAGCGCCGACGGAAATCGTGATGCCATCCGTTGTTGTTACAAAAACGGTACCGTCGGCATAGCAGGAGCGAACGTCGCTTGCTGATACAAAGCCCGCGAGTCCTCCCGCATAGACAAAATCGGAGTGGGTGAAGCTTATATTGAAATCGGCCACCCGCAGGTCATGGATCTCGCCGCCCGACAGATGCCCGAACAGACCGACGTATCCCGTTGGTGTTGTAATGGCGAAATTGCGTACGGTGTAGCCGTTTCCGTCCAAATATCCGCTGAAGGGGCGCTCCTCCGAGCCAATGGGGCTCCATTCCAGACCGTTCAGATCGATGCTTCCGGTAAGGCGGTAATATTTGTCGGCGTATGACTCATGATGCGCCGCGGAACTGATGAGGGAGGACAGGTAGGCGAGCTGGGCGCCGTTGCGGATGAGATAAGGGGCGCTTTCGCTTCCGTCGCCGCCATCAAATGCGGTATCGGTGGTACCGTCCCATATATCGGCAGACGGAGTAGGCTGATTTCCGCCCGTGGGAGCATCGGGCGCAACGGGATCATCAGGATCATCCGGATCATCCGGATCATCCGGATCATCGAAAGATGTGTCGTCGCCTAAGGCAGGGATGACCTGCGGGGACTCCAAGACCACTTGGCAGATTTCACAGCGAATTCCTTCGGTCGAGCCGGGTTCGGTAGCGGTGGGAGCTTTTCCCGGAATCAGTACTTCCTTGTGGCCGGTCGCCTCCAGGAGCATGGCCGGTTGCAGGGGCGTCAAGCAGATCGAGCAGACGGCGCTTGAGGTGTAGCCATCTTCGGTACAGGTAGGCGCTTGGCCGGGGAGCGTCTTAGCGATATGTGCGGCCGGGATGGGAAGAATACCCTGCAAGGTTTTCTTGCAGATCTCGCATTTGATTCCGTCGGTGTAGCCATCCTGCGCGCAGGTAGCCGGTATACCGGGAACCGCGACAGGCGTGTGCCCTGTGGCGGGGAGTACGGTGGGAGGGGTAATGACCTCAGAGCAGATAATACAATGAAAACCGGCGGTAGAACCGTCGGCGATACAAGTAGGGGCAACAGCGGGTATGACGGCTTGGATGTGCCCTGTGGCAGGGACTTCGGTGGGGTGGGTGATGATTCCTCCGCAAACGGAGCAGTAGCTTCCGCCCAGTAAGCCGGCTACCGTACAGGTGGGAGAAACGGACAGCGAAGCCACGGGGGTATGTCCCGTAGAGGGAATGGGATCGGTCTGCAAGCTTTCATGACAGACGATGCATTTCAACAGCCGAAGGCCGTTTTGCGTGCAGGAAGGAGAAGATACTGTCTCCCAGAGGATATCTTCATGGAGGCAATTGAAGGATATGACCGGATCAGCCTGCGTTTCGGATTCATGGTTCGTGATCGCCTCCGAACTTGGCTCGTCCGTCTCCGCTTCAAGCGTATCCTGTTCGTCCGTTTCGGTTGCCGGGACGGTCGATTCGTCCGTCTGTGGCCGACTGTCTGCTTCGATGGACGGATTTGTGTCGGATTCAGAACCGAAGGATTCCGTGACCGGGGGATCCGCCTCACCCTCGACGCTCGTATCCGCCATCGGCGGGCTGGGGATATCCGCCTCGGAGGTGCTGTCGGGAGGGATTGGAGCCAACGGCTTCGATGAAGCGCATCCGCTGACGAGCAGTAGCAAAAGCAGGAAACAAAGGGCGAGCAGGGGAAGCTTGGGGACGCTGATATGTGACATGACACATACCTCCTTTTATAAAAATTTGACTTATTATATCATATTTAAGTTGATTTTACAAGGCGCGACACGTTTTTTCTCGCGAAAAGGCAAAAAATTTACAACATGCCGCAATTTTGTAAATATTTCGACCGTTTCGCCGGTTCGAATCTGTCTACCGACCTGAAACGAATGAACTCTTCGGCGTGCCGCCTCAGATGAAATTAAATCCGCCTCTACATCCTGCCGTAGGCAGATTTCATCGCGAAGCGATTTCATCCACCGCAGGTGGATTTCTTCCGCCGACGGCGGATTTAGTTGCAAAAAGCACCTGCTTGTGCAGGTGCTTTTTGCTGTGATGTGTGTCCGATTTAGATGCAAAACCGTGTGTGGCTGATTTAGATGCACAAAGATTTTGCAGAGGGCAGACTAACCCCTTGGCGATGATGGGAGTTAAAAGATTCCGCGTTCTACCGGACTTTTAACGCCATGCTTGCAAACGAATTTATGTATGGTTATTACAAAGCGCAAAATTCAACTGTCAGTTTACAAATACTTTCTTTTTAATCTCTTCACTATCCTTCAAAAATCTGTTATAATATGTACAATGGTACCGAAACAACAATTTGGAGGATTCCTATGAAAGAAAATATGGGGCAGATTATCAAACGTCTGCGAAAAGAACGAAATCTTACACAAGAAGAACTTGCTGAACAATTAAATATTTCCGCACAAGCTATCTCAAAATGGGAGAACGGTACAAGTATGCCCGATATTTCACAGGTCGTACCGCTTGCAAATTATTTTGGAGTAAGCACAGACACTTTGTTTTCAAGAGAGTCAAAAAATGATGATGCTGTTAAATCACTTGTTCAGGCAGTTGAAAATGATACGGAATATAACTATAACATTCGTTTTGAAAAACTGAAAGTATTGTTAAGCGAATATCCCGCAGATTTGATCATCTTAGATGCAATTGTCCGTTGCGGAACTTTTCTGATTACACCGCAACAAATAAATTCACAAGTTTTTCTCGATACAATACATTCGGCAGAACTATATATTCGAAATGCTAAAAAATTAGGTGATATTGTTCGTATGTATGCAAAGAAAATTGATGTATATGCTCGTGCGGGCAGATATGCAGAGGCGGAGGATGTCGCAAAAGAACTTCAGATGCCAATTATATCGTCTGAAATGTATTTGGCTCATATTAGTGAAAAACGCGGTAATTATACCGAGGAGATTCGACATGAACAAGAATCAATTGCACTTCTATTAGGCTATATTGCTGGCGAATTAGAACGATTAGCCGTTGCATATAGAAACAATGGTGAGCTTGAAAAAGCAATCGAAGTAAATCTTGTAAATATGAATTTAACATATGTTTTTCATCAAGAAGGAGCTTTTCACGCACCTTTATTTAATTGGCACAGCATTGCGGGATTTGAAGCTGCTTTTGATCTGGTGGCACTTGAAAGATATGATGAAGCAATTGAACTATTGGAAAAAATATTTGATTATGGGGAAATCCAATGCAAACATTGTTCAAATTATTCTCAGATTGAATCCCCTGTTTTGAATAACATTGATCTTACCTTGTTCCACGGAGAATTAAAGCCATCCGATTATTTATGGAAAATCACACGACCGGAATTTGATCCGCTTCACAAATATGAAAGATTTCAGCGATTGCTTGAACGCTATAAAGAATATTCATAACTGTGTGGCAGTTCGAATCTGATCACAGTTTTAATGCTGTGGGGAATCTATATCAAAAAATGCATTTCGCCGGTTCGAATCCAGCTACAGACCGAAAAGGATGAAATCTTCGGCGTTCCGCCTCAGATGAAATTAAATCCGCCTCTACATCCTGCCGTAAGGCAGATTTCATCGCGAAGCGATTTCATCCACCGCAGGTGGATTTCTTCCGCCGACGGCGGATTTAGTTGCAAAAAGCACCTGCTTGCGCAGGTGCTTTTTGCTGTGACG
>JAZQXS010000269.1:0-4101 GCA_045633025.1 Eubacteriales bacterium
CACTCCACCAGCACCGCCGGAGTCCGGATGCGATCCAGCAGATAGATGTTGCTCCCCGCCGCCTTGATCTGACGGGTATTGTCGGGCATGAGCGCGGCAGAGGTAACTTGAATGGACTCGGCAACCGAGGCCGAACGCGGATCGGCCACTCCATACCAAACCTGCATTCCATGATACTGCGGTTGCGGAAAAGCATTCATATGAATGCTGATGAACAGCCCCCCCTCGGTTCGTTCGGCTACCAAGCGCCTCGCGGCCAGATCCAGTACCTTTTTTCTTCCCTGGAAATCCACGTTTCGGTCGTAGAGCAAGGTATCCTCTGTGCGCGTCATAACGACGGGGATCCCCGCCGCCTCAAAGAGATCCCGCAGCGCGAAGGACACCGCCAGGTTGACGTCCTTCTCCACCACGCCCGTGGCCGATACCGCGCCGCCATCCTCCCCGCCGTGCCCCGCATCCAAAACCACGCAGGTGATGGGGGGCGTATCGGCAGGAGCATCGCTTCCCTGCTCCGAGCCTACCGCGGACACGGGCGCCCATGGCATCCCGCCGTCATGGCGAAAATCCGCCCCCAAAAACCACGCCGAAGCGCAGAGCAAAGCGGTAAACGCGCAAAAAAGAACCAGTATCGATCCGGCAGAACGGCGGGTTGTGGTGAGCATGGTCGGCCTCCGTAGGTTTTTGAAACAGTATATGCAGGTTGCATAGAAGCCATGCGTTTCACAGAATCCTGTTTCCTGTGAATTCGAGTCCAAGTCTCCCTTGGATTCGAAACAACAAATTGATCATTGTTTTTTCCCAAAATATATGCTATAATCAAATTACACCGGTGAAATACATGTTGGAGGTGCGCTATGCAACTTAATTTAGGACATAAAATACGCGAATTGCGCCGTCGTGACGGTCGTACACAGGAAGCGCTTGCGGAAGCCCTCGGCGTGACGTCCCAAGCGGTTTCGCGGTGGGAGGCCAACGGCGGGTATCCCGATATGGAAATGATTCCCGCTATTGCGAACTTCTTTCACGTCTCCATCGATGAATTGTTTGGATATCACGATAACCGAGAGGAACGAATCAAGAAGATTCTGGCACAAGCAAGGCGGCAAATACAGGAGCAAGGCAATGTTTTAGGGAAAGATATCGGAGACTACGAAGGCTGCGTTCAACTGCTGCGCGAGGCCTCGGAGGAATTTCCCAATGAACCCGAGATTCTGTATCTGCTGGGAAGTGCGCTTTATCGGTTGGGATGGCAGAAATATGGCGGCCGTTTGTGCCGCAAGACCGGGGATACAGAGTATCTCCGGGACCATGTGGAATACAATTCCAAAAACATCTATTGGAAAGAAACGTTGCAGGTTTGGGAAAGACTTTTGAAGTTGGATATTTCATCCGATCTTCGCGGGACTACCGCATATATGGCCACAATGCTCTACGGTGATATGGGAGAATACGAAAAAGCGAAAGTGCTTGCAAACGGGCAGGATTCTATCTACTATTGCAAAGAAATGCTGTTGCCGCTCAGTACCGTTGGAGAGGAAGTTGACCAATTCCGCGGAGAAAGCATTATTGCGTGCTTGTGCAGTACCGGGCGTGTATTGGAAGATGCTGTAAATTTTCGAATGGATATGCAAACCACCGAATACGGCCGAAGCGTTCTGCTGGCCGCGATCGAACTGTACGAAATGATCTTTAACGATGGACGATGTGGGCGAGAACATGATCGGATCAAACATCTGTACCTGACCCTGGCACGGTTGGAAGCACAGCACGGAGATCTGCAAAAGGCCGAAGATTATTTTGACAAAGGGTTTGCTCATGCAAAATCGTATGTGAATATTTGTACACAGGGAGACTACCGATACTCCGCCCCGCTGGTTGACAAGGTAACGGTTCCGGCAGATGACTTTCTGAAAGTAACCGATGGCTATTTGAAGGAATACATTCAAACTTTACCCGACAACCTTGTTGCCAGACTGCAAAGCAACCCTAAATATGCCGAATGCTTTACGTAATCCCCCGCCAAACACCTACGCAAAGGGGCAGAGCCACAGGCTCTGCCCTTTTTATCATCACTGCCTCCGCATTTGCCGCAGGAACAGGAGCACGGCCGCCAAAAGTGCCGCCGCGGCGTATCCCAGCACCCACCACAAATGCGGTAAGATCCCCGAAAAATCCCCCGCCAGTACGGCGCGCTCCATCTCCACGGCGTGCACGAAGGGGAGCGCGTAAGCGGCTTTTCGGAACACGCCTCCAACCAGCTCCAGATCAAACCACACCCCCGACAGCCACGCCGACAGGTTGGTCAGTAGAGCGCCGCAAATTCCGCCCACCTGCTTATCGTTCAGAATACTGCCGAACAGCAGCCCCAGCGCGATGAACAGAACCGAGATCGGGATAATGAAAACCACCGCCCACAGCATGTATACCGTCACCGAAAGCCCCAGAATCACCGCGGCGATATAGCAGATCACGCTCTGCGCCACGGCAATGGGAAGCATAGGCAGAGTGTACCCGAGAATAAAATCCGCGGGCGTCAGCGGGGTTGTGTACAAGCGCTGAAGCAGGGAGCTGCCCCGATCCTTGGCGATGATGGTCGCCGAAAAGAGGGTCATAAAGGACAGCCCGAACACCGTGATCCCCGGCGTAAGCTGCTGGATTTCAAACAGCGGCACGGGAATATTGGCTTGGATGGCGCTCAGCAGGAGGATCAGTACCAGGGGAAACCCCAAGCCGAAGAACAGATTCAAGGGGTCACGCAGAATCTCCTTCGCGTTTCGCTTGGCAAACGTCAGCATTCTCATCTTCCTTCCCCCTTTACGATGCGCACGAAGGCCTGCTCGAAATTGTCCGTCTCCGCCATTTCCTTGATCCCACAGGCGGTGTCGCAGACGAGTAGCTTTCCGTCCTTCATGATGGCGATACGATCCGACAGCGCCTCGGCCTCCTCCATGTAATGCGTGGTCAGAATGATAGTGACACGCCCCTTCAAAGACCGAATGATCTCCCACAAGTCGCTCCGCGCCAGCACGTCCAGCCCCAAGGTGGGCTCGTCCAGAAACAGAATCTTGGGCTCGCTGATGAGCGCCATCGCAATGCTGAGTCTCCTCTGCCAACCGCCCGACAGCTTCCCTGCCTTGCGGCCGATCACACTGTCCAGCCCCAAAAGTGCGGTCAGCTCCCGGATCCTTCCTTCCCGCTTCTCTTTCGAAAAGCCGTGAACACCGCCCATAAGCTCCAGGTTTTCCCGCACCGTCAGCCCGGGCGCCACGGCGGTCTCCTGGGGGGATACCGCGATCAAGCGCTTTACGTCGGCTGTCTCCTTGCGGATGCTATGCCCCAAAAGCCATGCATCCCCGTCGGTCGGCTCGGTGAGGCAGGAGAGCATCTTGATGGTGGTGGTCTTTCCCGCGCCGTTGACGCCCAACAGCGCGAACAGCTCGCCCTGCTCCACGCAAAGGGATAATCCATCCACCGCCACCGCGTCCTTGTATCGCTTCGTCAATCCTTCAATCCGAATGGCTTCCATGGTTTGATTCCTCCTGTATGTGTCTCGTCCGAAGTCCTTGGTATACGTCGGTCATCATATTGCTGATCAATTCCCATTCAGGCGTAAAGAACGACGTCGCCAGCATGGTCGCGATCCCATGGACACAAGCCCACATCTCCAAATGAAACCGCTCTGCCCGCTCACGCGACAGCCCGTTTGCCTCCATAATGAGGGCGACAGACCGCTCGAAATCCTCTGTCGGCACGAGGCCCTCCCCGCCGCGATCACGCATGAACAACAGCTTGAAGAGTTCCTTTTCCTCGTAGGCAAAACGGATATATCCCCGTCCGAAGGCCTTATAGGTCGGATACCTCCCGCTCTCCTCCTCGCGCTTCAGAAATCCGAGATAATCGGCATAGCCCACCTCAATGACGGCCTTTTGCAGCTCATCCATGGTGGCGAAATTGGAAAAGATCGGTTGCGTGGAGCAGTTCAGCGCGGCGGCGATCGTTCGGGCATTGAGTCCGGCGGCGCCATTTGCGCGGATCAAATCCAGCGCGGTTCGAATGATGTCCTCACGGGTAATTTTGACTTTCGGCGGCATAGAATCCCCC
>JAZQXS010000270.1:0-12078 GCA_045633025.1 Eubacteriales bacterium
ATTGCTTCGCTGCCCGCAGATGAAAAGCGCAGGATGCTGGCGTGGGTCACGGGGATCCGTGAGAATTCCTACCGCATGATCCCCATTTCGTCGGATCACCGCGACGGGCTGACCGTCGAGAAAAGCGTGATCTACGGCGACAGCGGAGAAATGCTCCCCACCGTCAAGATCACCCCCGCAGAGTGGGATGGGAAACGGCTCTGTCTCGCATTGAGCGGCGAGGGCAAGGATTGCCTGGATACCCCCGCCCTGCAAGCCCTGCTGGACGATGGGATCGCCGTCATCAGCGGAGACCTGTTCTTGACGGGTGAGAGCCGGGATTGCAAGCAGGAGCTCGCCGAGACCGACCTCAAGAGCCCTTACTATACCTCCAACCACCTCACCACCTTCAACGATACAACCGACGCCCTCCGCATTCAGGACGCTTCCTTGCTGATCCGCGCCGCGGCCGACACGGGCGCCGAGCTGACGGTATGGGCAAACGGACAAGCCGCCCGAGCCGTAGCCTGCGCGCTCCCCCTGTGCGAGGGAGTCGTATCCGCCCGTCTCGAAGCCGCCGCCCTGTCCCTTGACAGCGACGAAGCCTACTACCGCGATTTCTTTGTTCCCGGCATCTGTGCGCTGGGCGGTCTGCAAGCTTGCCTGACCCTTTCGCAATGCCCTGTGACACTATTTTGACTTTGAAAGGAATTCAACCCGATGATCCGGATACTGTTTCAAGGTGACTCCATTACAGACGGAGGCCGGCTCAAGCCGGTGGAAAGCCGCTGGGATCTGAACCACCAGATCGGCCATTCCTACGTCTATCCCATTGTGGGAGAGCTGGGACGGAAATATCCCGGCAAATATACCTTCATCAACCGCGGCTTGTCCGGAGATACCGTCACCTCCATCGCCAACCGCTGGCAGACCGACACCCTGGACGAGCGCCCCGACATACTGAGCATCCTTCTGGGTATCAACGGGAACGGGAAATTTGACGGGCAATACCCCGAGGGCGTCGAGGAGCATCTGCGGGTGTTTGAGGAGCAGTACCGCGCGCTTTTGGATGATGCGGTGGCGCAGAACCCGAATCTGAAGCTGATCATCATGGAGCCCTTTTACCTGCCCGTGGGCGCCGGGAAAGCCCATTACGAGGCGTTTATGGCGGTATTTTCCCGTAAGCAGGCCATCATACGCCGCATTGCCGAGGACTACGGCGCCGTATTCATCCCCGTTCAGAAGCGTTTGGAGGCTTTGGTCGAGCAAACAGCGCCCGTTCTGACGGAAAACGGCTGTGACACCGACCCTCATGCCTACTGGATGTGGGACGGTATTCACCCCACCGAACCGCTTCACCACTATCTCGCCGAGCTGTGGCTGGAGGCCGCCGAGCCGCTTCTGTAACCCCCGCAAAAATCCTCGCAAAGTGCACAAAAGCCTCCAAACGCCGTTTTTGAGGTGTCGAAAAACAGGCTAATACCAATCCTTGATAAAAAAATTGAATAGGAGAGCGTGCCTTCGGCGACTTAAGAACCCTTTGAAAACCTCCTCGCGTTGCTCGGAGCAAATTCGCCTGCGGCGAAGTTTGCGGGGTTCTTAAGAATCTCCTAAACTTTCAAAAGCAGACTACTTTGTGCTTTTGACATGCTGTTTGACGGTTAGATATTGGCATTCACCGTGGGTCCCTACCCACTGGGGCGTTGGGGGAGCTTGAGAACGGATTCATTTTCAAGATTTTGATTGAGGATTAGTATAAATCGAGGCAAAACGGCGTGTTTTTGCAAGGTCTGAAAGAACTGTTTTTCAGACCTTGTGCAATCTGCCGATACGCTTTGTCAAAGAAAGCTCCCCGCATCAGTTTGATGCGGGGAGCTTTTGCTCGATCGGTTCAGGAACGCGCGAAGAATTTTTAGAGATTCCCTCTACTCTTTTACTCCCATTTATCCAGCAGCGCCCGAATCTGGGCGGTAAACTTGGCGTTTTCCTTATTGGGACGGCTCTCGCAACGTTTCGCCAACGCCAGCAAGGCTTCCGCTTGGGAAACAAGGTCACGATGGACGTTATTTTTACGAGAACGAGCCTTGGCCACGTCGGCAGCGGTGACCCGTTTCTTCTCGGTGTAGGCGGTCATAATCCCCCGCACCAGATCGTACTCGGTTCCGCTGTACGGCGTTTCAACAGCATAGCCCCGCTCCTTGAGCTCATCCGAAAGCACCGCGATGGACTCCTCGTTGCCGTGATTCAAGAATACGGTACGCGGCTTCTTGGCAAAGCTCTCCAGCCAGGCGATCAGCCCTCGCTGGTCGGCATGGCCGCTGGTTCCCTTCAAGGAACGGATCTCGGCGCGTACGGCGATGTCCTCCCCGAACAGGCGGACGTTCGGAACTCCCTCGATGAGGTTACGTCCCAAGGTTCCCTCGGCCTGATATCCGACAAAAAGGATCAAATTCTGGGGGCGCCACAGATTGTGCTTAAGGTGATGGCGGATGCGTCCCGCCTCGCACATGCCGCTGGCCGACAGAATGACCTTGGGCTCAGGATTTTCATTGATGCGCTTGGAATCCTCCACCGTCACCGACAGGCGAAGCCCCTGAAAGCGGATGGGGTCGATTCCCTGCGCTAAGAGCGCTTTCGTCTCGGCATCAAAGCAGACGGGATCGCACTTGGAAAAGATCTCGGTGGCCTCAATGGCCAAGGGGCTATCCACGTACACAGGGAAATCCTTATTTCGAGTCATTCCCTTTTGCTTGATCTCCCGAATGGCGTACAGCAGCTCTTGCGTACGGCCGATGGCGAAGGAGGGGATGATGACGTTGCCGCCCCGCGCCAGCGTTTTGTCGATCAGCTCAGCCAGCGTTTCGGCGGTATCACCGTGCGGCTCGTGATTCCGACTGCCGTAGGTGGATTCCAACACCACGTAATCCGCTTCAGCCACGGGCGAGGGATCCTTAATAATGGGTTGATCGGTATTCCCCACATCGCCGCTGAACACGATCTTGCGGTCAGAATCCCCCTCACGGAGCCAGATCTCAATGGCCGCCGAGCCGAGCAGGTGGCCGATATCGGTAAAGCGGATATCCACGCCTGCCGCCACCGTCAGCCGCAGATCATAATCCACGCCACGGAAAAGCGATATGGCGCCCAGCGCGTCCTCCATGGTATAGGTAGGTGTATAGTTTTCGTCGCCCGAGCGTTCTGCCTTGCGGTTTTTCCATTCTGTCTCGCTCATCTGGATGTGAGCGCTATCCTGGAGCATGATGTCCGCCAGCTTCGCCGTGGCGTGAGTGGAATAAATGATCCCGCGGAAGCCATCCTTATAGAGTCGCGGAAGCATACCCGAATGGTCAATATGTGCGTGAGTCAAAAACACCGCGTCAATGCGGCTGGGAGGAACAGGTAAGGCCACGTTTTGAAAGACATCGATTCCCTGCTCCATACCGCAATCCACCAGATAGAATCGGTCATTCACCTCCAGCAACGTGCAACTGCCGGTCACTTCTTGCGCCGCTCCGATAAATTGGATCCTCATAAGCTCACCTTACCCTTTCTGTTCCGCCTGATCCAAGGATCATAGCGATTCTGTATTTTGGGGGAATCATGCATAGTTTGCCCGTCCCCCTCCATTGTTATTATATCATATATTTGCCATTTCGTCAACGATTTTTTTACACAAATTTCACAACGGTCAAGAATGATGCGAATCCTTGCTAAAATCATTGAATAGGGGGACGTGCCTCCGGCGGCTTAAGGGACTTTTGAAAAAAGTCCCTTAAGAATCCCCAAAACCTTTAAAAGTGTGCTATTTTGTGTTTTGAATCACTGTTTATTTTGGCTTGCATCGTGGGTTCCCACCCACTGGGTTATTTGGATGCAAATTCTTGTTAACGGTTTAAAAAAATTAGTATGATCCTTGCTAAAACCATTGAATACCGGCGGTGCAAAAGAGAGGTGTCGCCAATGCGGTTGCATTTGCGACACCTCTTGATTTCGGAACGGATCGGAGATCGCGCTCAATCCTTCTCGTAGAACTCGATGATCTTTTTCAAGGCTTTCTGCTCGGACTTTTGCTTGGTTTTGAGGAAGGATGCGACGTTATTCTGCTCGGTGGTCTCCGGAATCAGATTGATCTGGATACCGCCGCCGGAGACCTGACGGTTGAGCAGGTACGAGAAGCTGATGACCTGCTTTTCGAAGATAAGGTTGAGCATTTCGCCGCAATCGGGGTCAGTGGCCAAACGGGTCTTAAGGGTGGTTTCGCAGTACGCGGGGAGAATGTGCTTATAGCCTGCGTAGGCCATGGCCTCCAGAACAGCGCCCACACGCTCGGTATCGCGGACGGTTGTAGGAATGGAGAAGAGCTTATCGTGACAGCCTGCGTAGTATCCCTCCTGACTCATATCCATCTTGGGCAGGGGCACGATACCGTACTCGATATCCGCCTCCATCGCCAAAGGCGCCAGCGTACCGATACGCTCAAAGGTAAAGGCCAGACGGTTGGCGGTGAATATGTCGTTACTATGCGTGGGGAGACCGCCGAAATTGACGAGCACGCCGTCATCGCCCGAGTAGAACCACTTGTGGAGAGAATCGATCAGATTGTAGCAACGTTCGTCCACGACCACGTTCAGCTCGGCCGAGATAGGCGATTCCTTCTCCCATACCTCGATACCGAAGGATTCCAGCCAAGCGTAGGGTGTCTGGCAGAAGGAGAAGCCCAAAAGGTCATCGGTATTGGCGATACCGTCGCCGTTGAGGTCGGCGTAGATGTTCTTCGACATCTCCGTGATCTTTTCCAGCGTCCAGGTTCCCTCGCGAACGTAGTCATAGGGATTCTCCAAATTCTGCTCCTTCAGGATCTTCTGATTGAAGAAACAGCCCCATGTCCACGACAGCGCGAGGTAGGAGGTATAGTTGGAATAGTAGAACATCTTCCCGTTCAGGGTCAGGGAGTCCACGGTGAACTGCGGCCACCAGGGGGCGGTGGGATCTAGATAGGGGAGCTCATAGATATCCATGAACCAATCCTCCAGAGCCATACCGGCGGTAGCGCAATCGTGGAGGTAGGCTACGTCGTACTGATCGTCGCCCGCCATGATGTAAGCGCGGATGATGCTGGTATCCTCCTCGTTGTTCACAAGGATGGTTTCAAAGTCGATATTGAACTGGTTTGAAACCGCCAGATTGGCTGTTACCAGCGCGTCGTTGACCTCTTCGCCCTTGGTCTTTTCGGACAGCACATACCCCAAGCCGTCTTTCGAGCCCAAGATACGGAAGGGCTCTCCTCCGAAATCCATCTCGGGCAGGTCGGGCTTAAGCTCGGTATCGGCCGCCTCCGTCGCGGCCGCGGTCGATGCATCGGCAGGCGTATCGGAATCATTCGAAGCGCAGGCCACAGCGCTTGTCATCATAAGGCCGGCGAGCAGCAGGCAGAGTAATTTTTTCAACATAAAAGCTCCTTTCCAAATCAATGGATTTTTCCATTACTTCATTATACCATAGTTTCAAGCATTTGTAAATGGGTAAAAAGCCACAATATCGCAGAGTGTTTTTGTTAAAAACATCAACCGCACAAAAGCAGGTATATCCGATGCTATGGCATCGGATATACCCAAACGGACGATGATTTACTTATCCCGATACAGCTTGGCGATGGTTTTATCCAAGAACTTCTGCTCGGCTCTGGATTTTCCCTGCAAATAGGACGCCACGTTCTTATTGGCGACCGTATCGGCGATCAGGTCAGACTGCGCGTCCGAGTACAGATACGAGAAGCTGATAACGCGGTTGTCGAAGATGAGGTTCAGCATCTCAGCGCAGTCGGGGTCGGTTGCAAAACGGGTTTTCAAGGTCTGCTCGCAGTAGGCAGGGCGGACGTACTTATAACCGGCGTAGGCCATGGCCTCCACCAGCGCGCCGACACGCTCGGTATCCCGAACCGTAATGGGAATGGAGAACAGGAAGTCGGTGCAGGCGCCGTAATAATTCTCCTGGCTCACGTCGATCTTGGGGAACGGAACGATACCGTAGGGTACGTCGTTATCAACGGCGGGCTTCACCTGATCGCCCAAATGCGTGACCAAAGTGAAGGCCACACGGTTATCCGCAAACATCTGTTCCGTGGAATCACCGTGACCCGCGAGCTCGACCCACACGCCGGAGCTTCCGGTATACCACCACTCATGCAGCTTGTCGATGAGCGTATAGCAACGCTCATCCGCCTCAATCGTCAAATTGGGAGAATCCTCCGCTTCCTTCTGGTACAGCTCGATGCCGAAGGCCTCCAGCCAGCCCCACGGATAGTAGGCGCTTGCATAGCCGAACAGGTCGCCCGTATCCTTGACACCGTCTCCGTTGACATCCGTGTAGATATTGGTGGACATTTCGGTGATCTTATCCAGAGTCCATGTTCCATCACGAACGAGGGAGTAGGGGGATTCCATTTGGTTGTCCTCCAAAATGCGCTGGTTGAAGAAGCAGACACGGGTCTGGATCATGGACAGATAGCCGGTATAGTTGGAATAGATGAACATTTTTCCGTTGATCGTCAGGGAATCCACGGTGAACTGCGGCCACCAAGGGGCTTCAAGGTTGATATAGGGCATCTGATGGACGTCCAAAAACCACCCCTGCAGAGCGGTGGTAGCGGTATCAACGTCATGGAGATAGGCTACGTCATAGGCATCGTCACCGGATTGGATGTAAGTCTGGGGTGTACCGTTGACGCGCTCGAAGGTCACGTCGAACTGATCAGTAACCGACATATTGGCCTCTACGATGGCATCGTTGACAAGCTCGCCGCCCGTCTTTTCGGACACGAGGTACTTATAGTGGGAGTCATCGGTCAGGATACGAAACGCCTCGCCGTCATAGGTGATCTCAGGCAGGTCGGGCTTGAGTGAGGTATCCTCCTCCGTTACGGTAGCGGAGGTGTCCTCCAAGGACGGATCCGTATCGGAATCGGATGCGCAAGCCACGGTACTCGCCAACATGAGGCCGGAAAGCAGCAGACAGAGTATTTTTTTCAGCATGGCAATTTTCTCCTTTGAATTTTCATTCGTCGCGCGAATGATTTTGTTTCTTTACTATATATTGTACCACATTTTTCAGTTCTTGTAAACGGTTAGCTTACACAATTTATTGTTCGATTTTTGGGCGTTTTCACGAATCACTGCGCCAAGAGGCGGCGCATCACCGGCCAAGCGTCATCGGCATAAAAGCGATGTCCCTCGGCGCCAATCACCAACGCGCAGGCATCCTCCGCGCCCGACGCGCGGTACAGGTCTTGCATGATCCCGAACATTTTCTTCACGCCGGGAAGGGGGAAAATGTCATCGTAGGTACCGCAGACCACTACCAGCTTTTTGGGAGCGATCAGGATCGCCAGGTCGCCCATGTCAAAATACTTGGCGATTCCGGGAATGTAGTTGCAGGTACAATGGTGCGAGACCACGATGGAGTCGTGGTAGGTGCTGATGGCGCAGGAGGGCATATACCCGTCGAAGCGATGCTCCAGGCAAGCGGCGTAGAAGGTGGCCGTACCGCCGCCGGAGTTGCCCATCAGAACCGAGCCGGACAGGGTCACGGTATCCGAGAAATGCGTCTCCATGGCATCGAGGACGCGCATAATATCCCATACCCGTTCGCCAACCAGCGTACGTCCCAACAGCAGAGCCGTCATAGCCGGCCGTTCGCAGGCAGGTCCGTGCTCCGTACCGCCGCAGAGTCCGAAGGCTCTTTGCTCAACGGCCAGCGCCGCAAAGCCCTCCTTCACCGCGCGGACGGCAAAATCACGATCGCCACCCTTCATGATCGCCTCATCCCCGGGATATTTAGCGATACCCAGCGAGATGTGAGATCCCGTGGAGTGGCCTTGCAGGCATACGCACAGAGGAAGCGGGCCGTCTTGCTCGGGGGGCAGGAGCAGATCGCAATGCGCGAAGTATCCCTCTTCGGTTTGAAGCGTGAAATGAATATGACGGTTTCCGTCCAGTATTCCTTCCTCGGTAACGGTAAAAATGGGCTCGCAGGGGACAAATTCATCCATACCCAACAGCTCCCACAGCTTGTCGTGGCACTTTACGCGCCACTCGTCGATGGGGGTACTGCCGTCCCAGCGAAGAAGGGGCGTCTTGTTGGCGGATACGGTCTTGTGATGCTCAAGTGGATGAAAACAATAGTTCATAGTAATGTCTCCTTTTTCAGAATCTCCTTTATTTACGGCTCTTGGGTTGATAGCAGATCTCATTGACCGAGTAGACGGTCACGAAGGCTTTGGGATCCACCTTACGAACGAAGTCCATGAGCTTGCGGTATTCATGCTTGTCCACAATGGTGATGACTTCCTGACGAGGGGTTTTATCATACGCGCCGATGATCTCGTTGAGGGTCGCGCCGCTGTGAAGCTCATGCAGGATGAAATGGACGATCTCATCCAGCTTGGGGGAGATCACGCAAACGCGGCGCTTGATGTTCAGACCAAAGATGAAATGATCCACGACCATACCGCCGAAGTAGGTAGCCAGCACGCTGAGTACCACGATCTTTGTATCCGAACACAGCGCGGAGGACAAAGCCACCGCCATCCCCGAAATGGACATCGCGCGGCCTACGTCCATCTTCAAATACTTGCTCATGATCTTCGCTACGATATCCAACCCGCCCGAAGAGGCATTCCTGGAAAACAGAATAGCCATGGCCAGCCCACACACCAGGATATAGCAGAGAATATCCAGGAAAGGATCGGCCGTCAGAGATTGAAAATCCGGGAAGATCTGCTCAAATACGCCCAGGAACACGGGAATGATCACGGAAGCATAGACGGTTTTCGCGCCGAACCCGGGGCCGACCAGAATGAAGCCCACGGTCAACAGCACCACATTCAAGGCCAGCGAGATCACCGAAACGGGCAGAGGGATAAAGTGACTGAGAACCATCGCAAGGGCGGAGCCGCTACCCACCGCAACCTGGCTGGGCAGCATAAAGAAATAGATTGCGACCGATGCCATCAGAGCTCCGCAGGTGATGATGGAAAATTCTTTTACATTATGTAAAATGGTTGATTTTTTCACAATAGAAGCCTTTCATTTTCAGAAATTCTGCGCGATTCGCGGCTTACACCTTTGTTATTGATTTGCTTTTCCAATGATCCGGTAGCTCACGCGGCGGCGATAGGTGTCCACGCCATTCAAAGCTTCGCTCACGCTTCCGGTTTGATCATCATAGGTTATGGTTACGGCGGTATACTCTCCCTGCTCATAACCGTAACCGTCTCCGGCGTCGTTATAGAGGGTGAAGCGACCGTCGGCGCCGGCATAGATCCTCACCTCGCATTCGGCATCGGGATCGGCATCCACATAGGGCATCACAGGGGATACGGGCAGAATGGCTCCTGCGCGAACGAATACGGGGATGCGGGTGATATCACAGGCGACTCGGATGAATCGACCGCCCTCAACGTATTCTTCGGTATAGAAATCGTACCAGCCGCCGTCGGGAAGGTAGATATTCATGAAGCGATCGGGATTTGTCACCTCAGCGGAGCCTGCGGTATAGTACATGGGGTGGGTCACGGGACAGATCATGAGCTCGTGGCCGTAGAGATACTGACCGCTGATCGTACGGGCGGTGCGGTCGTGGGGATACGCCAACGCCAAGGCGGTGATGGGCATGGTTCCCTCGAAGGTAACGGCGGCGTTCAGAGAATAGAAATACGGAGCGAGGCGGTACCGCAAAGCGATGGCATCCTCAATAGCGTCGCGGAACATCGTTCCCCGCTCGCCGAATTGCCAGACCTCGCGGGGGGTATCGGTACCGTGGGAGCGCATGAAGGGGGTAAAGCAGGCGAACTGCAACCAGCGGGTATAGAGCTCGCGGAAGCCCAGATCGTCCTTCCCGGTCGGATAGTCACCGTCACCGAACCATTGATACCACTGCGTAACGAAGAAGCCGCCGATATCGGCGTTCCAGTAAGCCTCGCCGCAGGCAATATAGTTTTGGGCAATGGCGACCTGCTTGGCCAAAGTATCCCAGTTGGCGCTGACGTCACCGGACCAGACGATCGCGCCGTAGCGATGCTGTCCCGGGAAGCCCGAACGGGTCAGATTGATGACACGCTTTCGATCCGTCACACTTCTCTGTCCCTCATAAATACCGCGCGAATGGCAGATGGAGTAGGCGTTGATGATCCCGTCGTCCAAATATTTTTTGAATTCGCCGGTGGATTTCAGCATACGATCCGGCATGGGCGGTCTTTCTTCCCCTCCCCAGACGGAGTCAAAGGGCTCGGATGCATCGCACCACCATCCGTCGATTCCATGGCAGAACAAGTGGTCACGAGCCTGTTTCCAATAGATCGCGCGGGCTTCCGGATCGAAAGCGTTGTAGGTTACGCCGTCTCCCAACAGCTTTCCCGCGTTTCGCAATTCGACCTGATCGGCAGATTCGCCGCTCGGGTTCGCCCAAATGGAGAGAAGCAGGTGGAGGTTCATGTCATGGAGGCGGTTCATCATGCCCGTGGGATCCGGGTAGCGTTCGGGATCAAAGCACTTATACCCCCACATGTTGTTCGGCCAGGTGCACCAATCCTGGATGATGCAGTCTATGGGCGTACCAATACGACGGTATTCCTCGGCCGTTTCCAAAAGATTCTCCTGGGACACGTAGCGCTCACGGGATTGGATATACCCCACCGCCCACTTGGGCAGCATAGGTGTCACGCCCGTCAGAACGCGGTACCCGCGGCAAACATCGTCGAAATCATCGCCAACAATGAAATAGAAATCCAACACATCCACGCAGTCCATCTGAAAGCGGCCGTACCGACGCTCCGTTGCATCAAAGGTCATGCAGGAATTGCAATCCATCAAGTAGGCATACCCCTTGGTGGAAACCAGGTAGGGGAGCGCGATGCGCATATTTTCCTGGTATAGAGGCACATAATGGCCTTTCAGACCGTGATACCCCTCCTCATGGCTTCCCAGACCGAACAGCTCCTCGTCTTCCTCAAAGCAAAGATTCAGCTTACCATGGTAGGCGGAGCGAAGGAATACACGCTCGGTATCCGTAAGCGTCACCCGCAAGCCGTCTACGGTTTGGCGCTCCTCGGCGGTTCCGCCAACAGTACGGTAGATATCATATTGCTTCAAGTCCTGTCCAAAGACGCGGGATAGGGGGGTTTTATCGGGACGTTCGAAACGAACGGCCAACGTGGCTTTCTCCACGATGGCCTTGACCTGCGGGATCTCACAAATCCATGCGGTGTCCGTCTCGTGTGCGGTCAAGGTTACATTAGACGCCGGGGTTGCCACCACCATGAAGCTGTCACGATCGGCCTCGGCTTCAGCAGGAGTTTTCGCATAGGTTACACGAAGGATCGACTCGGTATACGCGATCAAGCGGAGAGCTCCTTTTTCATTTGCTACAACAACAGAATTCATACTATATTTCCTTTCCTGTATCCGAATTGAATGACAAGGATTTTCCCATCAAATTATAGCATGATTTTGTGCAGAATGCAACAGTTTTTTTCAAAATTTTCTTTCTTTTTATAAATTCAAGGCAACCCGTCGGTTGAAAATGAAGGGAAAAGGAATCGAACAAGAGAAAGTTCGGCCTGCTACCCGAACCCGTTTTCTCGTCCGCAAAGATCCGCAAACGGTGCGCCTTCAGGGATTCTGACACAGAATAGAAAGACCACCGCATATTAAGAATTCTTCCGCAGGGGCGCACCTGTGTGCGCCCGCTCCTTATAGTAACCATTCTTCCGTAGGGGCGCACCTATGTGTGCGCCCGCTTTATTTTAAAGAAACAAAAGTCGATAAAATTACCGACAGCCCGAACCCGTTTTCTCGTCCACAAAGATCCGCCCAAGGCGCACCTTCAGGGATTCTGAACCCCCCCGAGCAAGCTCGGCATCAAGCTGCGCCAAGAAACAGGAAACGAAAAAGCTACTTGCAGCTTGAACCCGTTTTCCCGTCCACAAAGATCCGCAAAGGTGCACCTTCAGGGATTCTGAACCCCCACGCGCGCCCGAGGACATCGTCAACCAAACATACATCGCGCGCGTTAGCCACGCGGACGCACCGCGTGGCGGGGCTC
>JAZQXS010000271.1:0-5867 GCA_045633025.1 Eubacteriales bacterium
CCCACCACGACCTTACACCACGGCGCTTCCCTCCGCAGAGCCTTGACGGTCTCCTCCATAGCAGGAACCGTCGTGGTCATGAGGGCAGACAAGCCGACCAGCGGGGCATGGAGACGCACGGCCGCCTCCACCACCGCCTCGAGAGGCACGTCCCGCCCCAGGTCGGTCACAGGATAGCCGTAGTTCTCCAGCAGGAGCACCACGATATTCTTTCCGATGTCGTGGATATCCCCCTTCACCGTGGCGACGACGATGGGGCATTTGGCGGCGGAACCACCCTCCGAGGAGGTCTCGGCGCTCATATTCGCCTTGATGACCTCAAAGGCGGCCTTGGCGGCCTCGGCGGCCATGAGAAGCTGGGGCAGGTAGGTGGTCTTGCGCTCAAAGCCCCGTCCGACCGTGTCCAGCGCGGGGATGATCTCGGTCTGCACCACCGTGAGCGCGGGGGTAGTCGCAAGCAGCTCGGCGGTCAACGCCGCGGCCTGCTCCCGCAATCCCTTGACAATGGCCTTTTGCAGGGGCGTGGCTCCCTCGGAGGAGGAATTTTTGGGGGTAGGGGCGCTTCCCTGCAAGGCGGTCGGCGCCGCGGCGGGGATGGTCTCGGCGTAGGCGATGTAGTCCGCAAAGCTCTCATCCAGCCCCTTCAGCGCGCGGTAGGTATGGTAGGTTTTCATCATATCTGCCGAGAAAGGGTTCATAATGGCCGCCGACAGACCGCTCGTCAGCGCCATGGCAAAGAAGGTACCGTTGATGGCATCCCGCCCCGGCAGGCCGAAGGAGATATTCGACACGCCGAGCGACGTATGGCACCCCAGCTCCCGACGGATGCGGGACAGGGCTTCCAGCGTAACGACCGCGGCGTTGGGCGCCGCGCTAATGGCCATGGCCAGGGTATCGAAGATGATATCCTTTCTGTCAATACCGTACTCCGCGGCGGCCGCCAGGATACGGCGGGCGATCTGCACCCGCCCCTCGGCGGTATCGGGGATACCCGCCTCATCCAGGGTCAGCGCCACCACCACGCCGCCGTACTTCTTCACCAGCGGCAGAACGGCGCGCAGGGATTCCTCCTTACCGCTGACCGAATTGATCAGCGCCTTGCCGTTATAGCGGCGGAGCGCCGCCTCCATGGCCGCAGGGTCGGAGGTGTCGATCTGCAAAGGAAGGCTCGTCACCGCCTGCAATTCACACACCGTCTCGGTCAGAAGCGCCGGCTCGTTGATCTCGGGCAGACCTACGTTGACGTCCAGGATATCCACCCCGGCCTCCTCCTGCTTGATGCCCTCGCCCAGAATATAGCCGATATCGTGCTCGGTCAACGCCTGCTTGAAGCGCTTCTTACCCGTGGGGTTGATGCGCTCGCCGATGAGGATGGGGTCATCCCCAAAGGTCACGGCGTGGGTGTAGGAGGACACCACGGTATGCTTCTTGGGGGTGACGGGCGCGGCGATCAGACCCATATTCCGAATCTCGGCCGTCAGCGCCGCGATGTACGCGGGGGTCGTCCCGCAGCAGCCGCCCGCCACGCGGACACCGTCATGAACCAGCGCCGCCACGTCCCGCGCGAACTCTTCGGGGGGGACGTTGTACACCGTCTCGCCGTCCACCACGGCGGGAAGCCCCGCGTTGGGCTTGAGCAGGACAGGCACCGAGGCAAGACGCAGGTATTCCTCCACCACGGGCGCCAGCGCCTTGGGGCCGAGGGAGCAGTTGACACCGATGGCGTCCGCCCCCATACCCTCCAGCATGGCCACCATGACGGCGGGGGAGGCCCCCGTCATGAGCTTGCCATCCTCGCCGAAGGCGCAGGAGACCAGCACGGGGAGGTCAGAGTTCTCCTTCGCCGCCAAAAGGGCGGCCTTGGTCTCGTAGCTGTCGTTCATGGTCTCGATCATGATGAGATCCACGCCGTATTTCACGCCCAGCTTCACCGTCTCGGTAAAGACCGCCACGGCATCCTCAAAGTCAAAGGATCCAAGGGGCGCAAGCATCTTCCCCGTAGGGCCGACGTCCAGCGCCACGAATTTCTCCTGCTCCCCCGTCGATTGCGCGGCGGCGCGGCGGGCGTTCTCCACGGCGGCGCGGACGACGCCATCCAGCTCGTCTGCGGAGAATTTGAGGCTGTTGGCTCCGAAGGTATTGGTATTGACCACATTGGAGCCCGCGTCGAAGTAGGCGCGGTGGATAGCGGTCACCTCGTCCGGGTGGGTAAGATTCCATCCCTCGGGCAGCTCGCCGGGGGCCAGTCCCGCCTTTTGCAGGAGGGTGCCCATGCCGCCGTCCAGGATGACAAGATCGTTTTGCAGAAATGTACGAAAGTTCATAATATGCCTTCCTTCACGATTGTTTATCCCAATATTTCCGACAGGTTATCCAAAATCTTCTTGGCCACGTCGGGCTTGTTCATGGTATAAACGTGGACGTTCTTGATGCCGTTGGCGTAGAGGTCGATGATCTGGTCGGTGGCGTAGGCGATGCCCGCCTGCTTCATGGCGGCGGGATTGTGCCCGAACTTGTCCACCAGGGACACGAACCGACGGGGCATGAACGACCCCGAAAGCTGAATGGCGCGCGCCACCTGATTGCCCGCCGTGATGGGCATGATACCCGGGATCACGGGTACCGTGATCCCCGCCTCGCGGATCTTGTAGAGGAAATTATAGAGCAGATTGTTGTCGAAGAACATCTGGGTGGTGAGGAATTCCACGCCCGCATCCACCTTTTCTTTCAAATGTTTAATATCCTCCCGCTGGTCGGCCGACTCGGGATGAACCTCGGGGTAGCAGGCGCCGCCGATGCAGAAGTCCGCGGCACCATCGGTGCGGCTTTCCTTCAGCTCACGCACCAGATCCACCGCGTAGCGGTAGGGCCAATCCGAGCGATCCTTCCCCTGCATATCGGCGGGGATATCGCCGCGGAGCGCCATGATATTCTCAATCCCCGCCGCCTTCATATCCTCAATGCGGGCGCGCACCGTCTCGCGGGTGGAGGACACGCAGGTCAGGTGCGCCAGCGTGGGCACGCCGTGAGCCTCCTTGATGTTGCGGGCGATATCCAGGGTATATTGGCTGGTGCCGCCGCCCGCGCCGTAGGTCACGCTGACGAAGGCAGGATGCAGGTCGGCGATGGCCTCGGTGGCGGCCTTCACAGACTCAAAGGCGGTATCGGTTTTGGGAGGAAATACCTCGAAGGACAAGGACAGCCCCCCACGGGCGAGTAATTCGGTGATTTTCATAGTTTGTTCCTCGGACTTGAGTAGATTTTATATAATAGGATATTATAGCATATTCCTTACCATTTGGCAAGGGCTTTCGGCCAAAAAATTCGTCGGAGTCGGCTTTGGAATTTTGTGGAAAATCACGGCTGGCATTTCTATTTTTTTGCTTCGGATGTTTATTTTTCCCAAAATCCAAAAAATCCGGAAAAACCTCTTGACAAAAGTGACCCTTTCGCGTATAATAATGTCAGTTAGCGGAGGCTAACCAACGCGTGTCGCGACGCGCTGCGGTTCTCCGCGCAGGAGGTTCATCATATGAAAACATTACGCGAAACCAAGATCGGCGGCACCGCCAAGGTCGTCAAGATCCACGGCGAGGGCGCCATCCGCCGCCGCATCATGGATATGGGCATTACCCGCGGAGTAGAGATCCGTGTCCGCAAGGTGGCTCCCCTCGGCGATCCCCTGGAGGTTACGGTACGGGGCTACGAGCTCTCCCTCCGCAAGTCCGACGCCGCCATGATCGAGGTCGAATGATCCCTACGCATCCCGGGTATTTCCCGGTATTCTTCCGCCTGCCGGTTAGCGATGACTAACCGCCGTGCGGAGATCCTGAAGGAGTTACGAAAGTATGGAAGCAAGCACCATCCGCATCGCCCTCGCGGGCAACCCCAACACGGGTAAGACCACCCTGTTCAACGCCCTGACCGGCTCCAACCAGTTCGTCGGCAACTGGCCCGGTGTGACCGTCGAGAAGAAGGAGGGCAAGCTCAAAGGTCATGACGGAGACGAAACCGTCGTCATCACCGACCTGCCCGGTATCTACTCCCTCTCCCCCTATACGCTGGAGGAGGTGGTAGCGCGAAACTATCTGGTGACCGAGTCCCCCGACGCCATCCTCAACATCATCGACGGCACCAACCTGGAGCGAAACCTTTACCTCACCACCCAGCTCACCGAGTTGGGCATCCCCGTGGTCATGGCCATCAACATGGTGGACGTTCTGCGCAAGCAGGGCGACCAGATCGATCTTACGATGCTTTCCCGCCGCATGGGCTGTCCTGCTGTGGAAATTTCCGCCCTGAAGGGCACCGGTATCGAAGAGGCTGTGGAGCTGGCGATCGAGACCGCCAAGCATGGCCGCAACGTGCCCCATCATATCTTCTCGGGTGAGGTGGAGCACACCCTTGCCCACATCGAGGAGGCCGCCGTGCACGGTATGCCCGCCGACCGCCAGAGATGGTACGCCATCAAAATTTTCGAGCGGGATGACAAGGTACTGGCCGAGCTGAACCTCGACCTCGCCATCCTCTCCCACATCGAGCAGGACATCCGCGAGACCGAGCGGCTTCTGGACGACGACTCCGAGGCCATCATCATCAACGAGCGCTACAACTACGTCGCCTCCATCCTGAAGGGCTGCTTCCGGCGCAAAAACGCGGGTAAGTTGACCACCTCCGAGAAGATCGACAAGGTGGTGACCAACCGCGTGGCCGCCCTGCCCATCTTCGCCATCATCATGTTCCTCGTGTACTACATATCCGTCTCCACCGTGGGCACGTTTGTGACCGACTGGATGAACGACGGCGTGTTCGGAGACGGCTGGCATCTTTTGGGCATTGAAGCGGATGACTACGCCGCGGATGCTGACAATTTCGCCTTGATCGACGAGCTGATGACCCGCGCGGAGGAGCAAGGGCTGGATACGTCCGCCTACACGGCCGCCGTAGAGGCCGGTAACGCCGACGCCGCCAAGGTTGCCGCCACGGCGATCCTCGCGCTCTATCCCGCCTCCACCGACGCCGACATCGACGGCGACGGAGTCAAAAACGACCTCTACCTCTGGGACTACGAGGACGAGGAGACCTTTGAGACCTGCTACATAACCCCCAGCGAGGTGGCCGACGCCATTGATGCCGCCCACGCTCTGGGCTACGCCGAGCCCGACCCCGCCGACTACGGCGTTTGGGTGGTGGGCATTCCCGTTCTGGTGGAGAAGGGACTTTCCGCCGCAAACACCCCCGATTGGCTCAACAGCCTCATCCTGGACGGTATCGTGGGCGGTGTGGGCGCTGTGCTGGGCTTCGTGCCCCAGATCCTGGTGCTCTTCATCATGCTGGCATTCCTGGAGGCCTGCGGATACATGTCCCGTATCGCCTTCGTGCTGGATCGCCTGTTCCGCAAGTTTGGTCTGTCGGGTAAGTCCTTCATTCCGATTCTGATCGGAACGGGCTGCGGTGTTCCCGGTATCATGGCCTCCCGTACCATCGAGAACGAGCGCGACCGCCGTATGACCATCATCACCACCACCTTTATCCCCTGCGGTGCCAAGCTCCCCATCATCGCCATGATCGCCGCCACCCTGTTCAGCAACGCCTGGTGGGTCGCGCCCGTGTGCTACTTCATCGGCATCGCCGCCATCGTGATCTCGGGCATCATGCTCAAGAAGACCAAGCTCTTCTCGGGCACCCCCGCGCCCTTCGTCATGGAGCTTCCCCCCTACCATCTCCCCACCCCCATCAACGTGCTCCGCTCCATGTGGGAGCGCGGCTGGTCCTTCATCAAGAAGGCGGGCACCGTCATCATGCTCTCCACCGTCATCATCTGGGCGGGCACCGTCTTCGGCGTGGCCGACGGTCACTTCGGCTTG
>JAZQXS010000272.1:0-3778 GCA_045633025.1 Eubacteriales bacterium
TGCCGAAGCGCTTGCGGGGATTGATGCACAGCACCTCCACCAGCTTTTCCATACAGAGCACGCCCGCCTGCACCATATAGGTGTACAGCACAGGGAACGCCGTTTCCAATCCCACGATACCGAAGGCGCTCTTCTCCAGACCCTTAGCTTTTTCCTCGGCGGAGTGCGGGGCGTGGTCGGTGGCGATCATGTCGATGGTACCGTCCAGAATGCCTTCAATGAGAGCCTCTCTGTCCTCGGGGGAGCGGAGGGGGGGATTCATCTTGAAGCGGCCGTCCTCCTGCAGATCGCCGTCGTCCAGCACCAGGTAGTGAGGACCGGTCTCGCAGGTCACGTCCAGCCCCTCGGCCTTGGCGCGGCGGATGAGCTCAACCGTCTCCTTGGCGGAAATGTGGCAGACGTGGTAGGCGCACCCGATCTCCCGTACCAACTCAATGTCGCGGGCGACCTGAGCATATTCGCTCTCGGAGCAGATACCGCGGTGACCGTGCGCGCGGGCGTAGTCGCCGTCGTGGATATAACCGCCACGAAGCAACTCGTTGACCTCACAGTGCGCTACGATCATCTTGCCCAGCTCCTTGGCCTTTTTCATGGCGGCGCGCATCAGCTCGTCACTCTGCACCCCCCGGCCGTCATCCGTGAAGGCGATGCAATCGGGAGCCAAGGCCTCCATGTCGGAGAGCTCCAGCCCGGCCTGCATCACCGTGATGGAGGCGTAGGGATAGACGTGAATAACAGCGTCCTTTTCGATGATGGCGATCTGCTCGCGCAGATGCTCCGCCGTGTCGGGTACGGGCTTCAGATTCGGCATGGTGCACACAGCGGTATATCCGCCCGCGGCCGCCGCAAGAGAGCCCGTAGCGATGGTCTCTTTATAAGAAAAACCCGGCTCACGAAAATGCACGTGCACATCGCAAAAACCAGGCAAGAAAACAACATTCCCGCGGTCGAACTGAGAAAAATCAACAGAAGTCCCACCGCAAGAAACAGAACCATCAAAAATAGAGGGGACAGAAAGCCCAAGGGACGACAGATGAGCAATATTTGCTTTTTTCATAGCCGTAATATTCTCCATTTTGACTCCTTCTCCGCATATTAAATTATTTTATATATTATACCATACAACACCCGATTAGTCAAGTGGCAAACCGCATAATTATCGACAGGTTGCGTCTTTTTTTTGTGTAATTTGCAAAGGAAAACGGGAGCCGCAACCGAAGCGGTTCCCGTTTGGATACGCTATACTGCTCACTGCCTGCAAATCTCTCCGGCGTAAGCGAGTGCCGCGTCGATATGCTCGCGGAAATTTTCTTCCCCGACACGCTGGTAAAATCCCGCCTTCTTCATGACCTTCATAGGCTGTTCGTTGACGTGGGACAGGATAAGGGTGACGTTATGGCTGACGCAGGCGGCGTGGAGCACCTCAAGATTTTTCATGACCGTAGCATCGATGGAGGGGACGTTGCTCATGCGAAGCACCACGGCTCGGGTGTCGCCGTCCAGGGTGAAATCGGTGAACTTCTCGGCATCCGCAAAGAACATGGGGCCGTTGATCTCGTAGACCACGGTGCCCTCGGGAATGGCGCGGGTCTTGTCGTCGCCTTCCAGCTTGTCCTCCCAGCGGCGGACGTAGGTAACGTCGCTCATGCGCTTGATGAACAGGATGGCCGCCAGCACCAAACCCACGGCGATGGCCACCACCAGGTCAAAGACCACGGTAAGGACGAAGGTGGTTACCAGCACCAGAATGTCGCTCTTGGGGGAGAAGCGGCAGATGTGGACAAAGTGGCGCCATTCGCTCATATTGTAGGCTACCATAAAGAGGATGGCGGCGATGATGGGCATGGGAATCATCTTGGCCAGGGGCATAAGCACCAACAAAAAGAGGAGCAGAACCACAGCGTGAACCATACCTGCGATGGGGGAACGGCCACCGTTTTTGACGTTGGCGGCCGTACGGGCGATGGCACCCGTGGCGGGGATACCGCCAAAGAGGGCCGAGCAAATATTACCTGCGCCCTGGGCGATAAGCTCGGTGTTGGAATTGTGGCGGTCGCCGATCATGCCGTCGGATACCACGCAAGAGAGCAGGGACTCGATGGCGGCCAGAATGGCGATGGTGAACGCACTGGGAAGCACCGCCTTGACCGTCTCAAAATCAAAGGAGGGCAGAGAGGGGGTGGGGAATCCCGCTTTGAGGTCAGGATACAGGGAGCCGATGGTGGGCACCTCCAGAGGGGTAAACTCCACCAGCAGAATGCCCACCACTACGGCAATTATGGAGGGGGGGATCTTGCCCAGGACGGTGGACACCGCGCCCCATTTGGTCTTACCCAGCATGGGCCAGAGGATAAGGATGGCCAGCCCCGTAAGACCCACGATAACCGCGTGGGGGGTGATGGTGGCGATGGAGTTCACGATGGCGTCCACCTTCTCGACCGTCTCGATGGCGTGGGTGCCGGGGGCGAAGGTCAGACCGAGAAAATCCTTGACCTGCCCCACCACGATGGTGACGGCAATCCCCGCGGTGAATCCCGTGGTGATGGTCATGGGGATGTACTTGATGAGGGAGCCGAAGCGGCAAATGCCCATGAGAACCAACAGAATACCCGCCATGACGGTGGCCAGGATCAGGCCGTCCAAGCCATGGGTAGCCACCACACCGGCTACGATGGTGGCGAAAGCGGCGGTAGGACCCGAAATGTTGACCCGGCTGCCGCCCAGAAAGGCAATAACAAAGCCCGCTACGATGGCGGTGTAAAGGCCCTGCTGAGGAGAGACGCCCGAGGCGATGGCCAGGGCGATGGACAGGGGCAGAGCGATGATGGCAACGATGATGCCTGCGACGAGGTCACTGCCCAACTTGGCCACGGAGTATTTTTTGAAGATGGAGAGAAGCTTGGGTGCAAAGAGTTTCATGGTGATGATCTCCAATATGAATTATCAAATGTAGAGCGGTTATCCGATTTTCCCCAAAGGCAATACCGCACAGTCCAAAACCGTGCGGTAGTACCATAGTTTATACGTTATCAGAACAGTCCCGAGATCTTGCCGTCCTCGTCCACGTCGATTCTGAGCGCGGCGGGAGACTTGGGCAGACCGGGCATGGTCATGATGTCACCGGTCAGGGCGACGATAAATCCGGCGCCTGCGGAGACCTTGACGTTGCGGACGGTCACCGTGAAGCCCTCGGGAGCGCCCAGCTTGGTCATATCGTCCGAGAAGCTGTACTGGGTCTTGGCCATGCAGACGGGCATCTTGTCGTAGCCCAGGGAGGCCAGTTTGGCGATCTCCTTCTTGGCGGCAGGAGTGAAATTAACGCCGTCACCGCGGTAGACACGGCGGACGATGGCCTCGATCTTCTCCTCGATCGTGCCGTCCAGCTCGTAGCTGAAGGAGAAATCGTTGGGCTGCTCGCAGAGACGGACGACCTCCTCGGCCAAAGCCATACCGCCCTTACCGCCCTCAGCCCAAACGGTGGACAGAACCACGTTCACACCCAGCGCCTTGCACTTCTCGATGACCAGCTCGATCTCAGCGTCGGTATCGGTGGGGAAACGGTTGACAGCCACCACGCAGGGGAGCTTGTACACGTCCTTGATGTTGGAAACGTGACGGAGCAGATTGGGAATACCGGCCTCCAGAGCGGTCAGATTCTCCTGACCCAGCTCGGTCTTGGCCATACCGCCGTGCATCTTCAGCGCGCGGACGGTAGCGACGACGACCACGGCGTCGGGATTGAGGCCTGCCATGCGGCACTTGATGTCCAGGAACTTTT
>JAZQXS010000273.1:0-4217 GCA_045633025.1 Eubacteriales bacterium
GGACGCTGCTTTCGGAGAAGATATTCGTCACCAAAGCCTCTACGGGGGACATCAAGGTTCCCGCGTGCGTGACGGGCGGGAAATGCTCGATTACGACCTCTACGGGGGATATTCGCATAACCATTGTTGAATAAGAAAAACGGGCTGACTCCCAAAAAGAGTCGGCCCGTTTTCTATGATACACTTCAATAGGCGATGGTGGTCATCAGCGCATACTCCGGCTGACTGACATCCAGGCGGGAGCACTGCACCACGATGGGGCGGTCAGACTCCACCAGGATGGCGTAGGGAACCTCGCGCGGGATGGTCTGTCCCTCGTCGTTTACCTGCTTGTCCAGGCGGATGTGGTGGGTACGCTCATGACCGCAGGTGGCGTGGAAGCCGCGCATCGGCTCGCGATCTTCGAAGTACAGGGTCAGGTCGATGTGGGCGGTGTCACCCGAAAGATTCAGCACGCAGACCGATTCATGGCTGACCAGATCGCCCGTGGCGGTGTTGCTCATATACCCGTCGGGGATGAGCCAGACGGTTTTTCCGAGATTTGTCATATTCATTTCCATCCTTATTACTATGTTGCTATTATGCGCCCGCGTTTTATTTGTTCGATTTTCCGCGCAGATTGCTCCAGTTGATGCGGTTGACAATGCTGACGGTCAGGATACAAGCGGCGGCGGCGGTGATCCAGCGCATGACGTTGGTAATCAGCGAATCCGAACCGAAGGCCAGCTTGCAAGCCAAAAACAGGCAGATCACGGTGCCACACGCGCAGAAGATCTTGAGAAAGCGTCTGCGAAACAAGAACATGCACACCAACAGCAAAAGAGCGACGACAAGCTCGGCGATCAGAATGCCCCAAGGGATCTCTTCGGAGGGGATGGCGCGCGGCGCAGGGGTGTTCATCAAATGAAAAAGGCTGAACAGGGAACCGATCATGGCAGAGTACCTCCCGGCAGGATGCGTGAACCTGACGTACGATGGCGGATGGGATACACGCTTACATACTATTATAGCACAGTTTTTTTCGCTTGACAAATGGAAATATGCGTTTTTTTATAAAAAACACAAATTTTGTGTAAATGCACAGTTTTGCGACGCGGTTATGTGCAAAATGACAAAAACAGAATGTGAATTTTGTGACAAATACCCCTTCCATTTTGACGAAAAACATGCTATACTAATAACTAATATCACTTCCAATCATTCCCGTCCAGCGTTTTGCTGCCGAAAGGAGAAAGCCGTGTCCTATTCTTACCAATCCCTGATCCAAGCGCTGGAGGCGGCGGGCATCGAAGAGGCCGCCGAGGAGGCGGCGCTGCTGCTGGAGCATTTCGCCCGCGTTTCCCGTGTGTCCATGATGATGGATCGGGGACGGAGCTACGATTGTCCGGCGTTGGATGAGGCTGTCACACGGCGGCAGGCGCGCTATCCGCTGCAATACATTTTGGGAACGTGGGACTTTTTCGGTCTGCCCTTCGCGGTGAGTCCCCACTGCCTCGTTCCCCGCGCCGATACCGAATGCTTGGTGGAGGAAGCCATCCGCCGCATCCCCATCGGCGGACGGTTTGCCGATCTCTGTACGGGGAGCGGTTGCATCGCCGTGGCGACTCTGGCCAATCGCCCCGATCTGAATGCGGTGATGCTGGAGTTGTACCCCGAGACACTCGCGCTGGCCGTGCGAAACGCCGCCGATAACGGTGTGGGGCAGCGAATCACGCCGATTCAAGCCGATCTTTTGAACGGAGGCGTCGAGGCGCTGGAGCCGCTGGCTCCCTTCGATGCCATCCTCTCCAATCCACCCTACATTCCCACGGCCGTCATCGGCGGACTGTCCCCCGAGGACAGACAGGAGCCCATCGCCGCGCTGGACGGCGGAGAGGACGGATTGATCTTCTACCGCGCCATCCTGCGGGATTACGTTCGCCTTCTGAAGCCGCGCGGCAGGATCCTCCTGGAGATCGGTTACGATCAGGGAGACGCAATCCGCGCGCTGTGCGCCGCGGAGCTTCCCGGGGCAGAGGTCTGCGTTCTCCGTGACTTGGGCGGCTGTGATCGGGTCGTTTGTATCACGCTTTCTGAACCTTGACGCATATACTGGGGTACCGGTATCCACAGCGTTGCTTGGTTTACCGTTCCCACAGAAAGGATTCCTTTTATGAAGATTACCGTACTGGCAGGCGGCCTCTCCCACGAGCGGGAGGTGTCCCTGTCCTCCGGCTCCCTGATCGCGGGAGCCTTGATCCGCCGCGGGCATGAGGTTTGCCTGGTGGATCTGTATACAGGCAAAGCCATGAATGGCTTGCCTCCGGCATTTACCCGAGAGCCCATTCCGCCCTACCGCGTCAGCCGTACTGTCCCCGATTTGGAGGCCTTGAAGCAGGCGACGGGAAACGGCGACCGGCGGATCGGCGACGGGGTACTCGCGCTGTGCCGCGAGGCCGACGCGGTGTTCATCGCCCTCCACGGCGACGTGGGGGAAAACGGCCAACTGCAGGCGCTTTTGGACATGGAGGGCATTCCCTACACGGGAAGCGGCTACGCAGGCAGCCTTCTGGCTATGGATAAGGATCTGACCAAGCAGATCCTCACCCGGGCGGGGGTGGTCAATGCGCCGTGGTTGCTCTGTGACCTGTCCCTTCCCCTGGCGGAGGCGGCGGATCGTATCGAGGCGGAGCTGGGCTATCCGCTGGTCATCAAGCCCTGCTCGGGCGGCTCCAGCGTGGGGGTCTCCATGCCAACGAATCGCGCCGAGCTGATGGCGGCGCTGGAGACGGCTTCCCGCTATGAAACAGCGGTCATGGCCGAGCGTCGGATCTTCGGGCGAGAGCTGACTGTGAGCGTGCTGGGCGGCGACGTGCTTCCCGCCGTAGAGATCATCCCGCTGACGGGCTTCTACGACTACGAAAACAAGTATCAGGCGGGGCAGACCACCGAGCTTTGCCCGGCTCCCTTGACTGACGCGCAGGCTTGCGCGCTGGAGGAGGCCACGCGGCGCGGCTTTGCGGCGCTTCGCCTCCGCGGGTACGCCCGATTTGATTTCATTCTGGACGAAAACGATACCCCTTGGTGCCTGGAGGCCAATACCTTACCCGGCATGACTCCGACCAGCCTTCTCCCCCAGGCCGCCGCCGCCGTAAGTGTTTCTTACGACGAGCTGTGTGAGCGAATGGTGATGATGGCTGTTATGCCGCTATGACGGAATAGTGATATCAAGGAGAAAGAAAATGTACATTATCCATCAAAACGGTTCTTTTTCGATTTCCGACGCGGCAGAGGGGGGCGTGGTGTCGCTGGAGGCGCCCGCCTACCGAACCGACGCGGATACCGAGGCCGAGCATACCCTCTCGCCTTTGGGTGGCGGCGTATACGCGGATGCGACCAACCGCGTGGAGATCACGGCGGAGCAGAAGAGCGACCGCCTGTTCTATATCCATCGCGTATGGACGAACACCTCGGATGCCCCCGTACGCATCCAGACCATTCTGAGGGTGGCAACCCTGTTTGAAGGGGCGCGCTATCTCATCCCCTGCGTGAGCGTCAACGGCAACGAATTCGGCGCCGGCGGTGAGCCCAAGGGCTTGACCCGCGACGGCAAAAAGTGGATATTCTCCTACGATCGGGAGTCCATCCCCTCCTGCACGCTGGTGGAAAATGCTGATTTTGCCGTTGCTCTGTTCGCCTCGGCCGAGACGGACGCGTCCCTGCAATCCTCCTGTAGTTTGACGAGGCTGGCCGACGGCCGCTTTATGCAGGAGCTCTACCACCCCGTCATCGAGTCGCCTTTCACCTACTGCGACCGAGACAAGTACAGTGAGGCGTATCAGAGTTACATTGAACTGGGCGCGGGAGAATCCTTTGTGTGCGGAGCCTACCTCTCGGTTTCCCGTCCCCGCTGGGAGAACTTCGGTATCTGCGACCTCCTGGACGACGCGCCGGAGCTTTTTGGGGATCCCGTCCCCTATCCGAAGCCCGACGAAAAGAAGATCTGGGACAATTCCATCACCTTTGCCAAGTCCCTGATCACCGACTATAAGGGCAAGAAAGGTTTGACCATTGGATATATCCCCGACGGAAAGGGAGGATTTACCTTCCGCGGCGATCCTACCTTTGAGCTGGCTTGGTGCGGGCAGAACGTGCTGTTCTGCCGGATGCTGATCGAGGACTATGTCCGCAACGGACACGAGGACAGCTTGCGGGATGCCTTGGAGATTCTGGATACC
>JAZQXS010000274.1:0-4103 GCA_045633025.1 Eubacteriales bacterium
GACGGGAGGTTTCTTGGGGCGCCGCCCCAAACCCCGCTTAAGGTGCTTTTTCGAGAAAAAGCACCTTAAGGATCCTTAAAAAGCTTTTCGCCGAGAGTGTATTCGAAAAACTTTTCGAATGAACAAGGCAACCCGCAGGCGGCATGCAGGGAAAGCTTCTTGGGGCGCCGCCCCCCACTGAAAAATATTCCTCATTTGGAGGTCTCTATGTTACTTTTCTACATACGCCACGGCGATCCTATCTACGATCCCGATTCCCTGACCCCGCTGGGTCACGAGCAGGCCAAGGCGCTGGCAAAGCGCCTGCTGCTCTACGGAGTGGACGAGGTCTACTCCTCCCCCTCCACCCGAGCCAGACAGACAGCGCAGCCCTTCTGCGAGCTCTCCCGTAAGTCTATGACCATCTGCGATTGGGCGGACGAGGGGCTGGCGGCGCGGGATTTCTACATTGGCCGCGACTGGTGCTTCCAGCAGGACGAGTTCGTCTCCCTGTTCAATACGCCTGCTGTCCGAGCCTTGGGCGACCGTTGGTACGAGCACCCCGATCTGGCGAAATATCCCTTTTCCCGCGGCGTGGAGCGGGTCAATACCGCCGTGGACGGCTTTTTCGAGTCGCTGGGCTTCCGCCACGACCGCGAAAACGGCCGCTACGAGCAGATCGGCAATCCCCCCGACCGCGTGGCGCTTTTCGCTCATCAAGGCTTCGCCATGAGCTTCTTCAGCAGCATGCTGGATATTCCCTACCCGACCTTCGCTACCCACTTCGACTTCGGCCACAGCTCCCTGTCGGTCATCGAGTTCCAGAAGCAGGGCGACTGCTTCTTCCCCCGCGTCCTCCAATGCTCCAACGACGCCCACCTCTACCGCGAAGGGCTCATGACGGGCTACAACAATATCGTACGGTTCTGAACCATGCGGATGGTCGGCCGCCGCTCACGGCAGGTTGACGGGAGGTTTCTTGGGGCGCCGCCCCAAGCTCCGCTTACGGTGCTTTTTCAGAAAAAGCACCGTAAGGATCCTTAAAAAGCTTTTCGCTGAGAGTGTATTCGAAAAACGTTTCGAATGAACAAGGCAGCTCGCGGGCAACATGCTGGGAAAGCTCGCCGCTCTTTTTCGAAAAAAATGTGAAAAATATCAAAATCCCCTTGACAAATCCCCTGCTTTGTGTTATAATCACACTATTCAAAAGCGTATGAACCGAAAGAAGTACGCCGACACCACGATTTTCAGAGAGACTGCGGGCGCTGCGAGCAGTCATTCGGGACGGCGGAATACATTCGGTCAGCCGCGCACCAAACCCTTCCCCCGGAAGGCAGTAGGCCGCGCCGGAAGCGCCCGTTACCGCGCACGGGGTATCATGCGTACCCCATGAGGCCATTCCCGCGAGGGTATGGTAAATTGAGGTGGTATCACGCGTGCTCTGCGTTCGCGTCCTCTGTTCGGCGTTTTCCGCCGCGCAGGGGGCTTTTGTTTTAGATACAAAGATACAAGATATAAAGATATAACCTCTATCTGCATATCCCGTATCCCATATCTCATATCTCCGTATCTTGTATCTCCGTATCTTGTATCTCCGTATCTCGTATCTCCGTATCTTGTATCTCTGTATCTTGTATCTCTGTATCTTGTATCTCGCTCTCTCCCCTACATCAAACACAGAAAGAAGGTTCCCCATGCCCATCATCGAATACCTGGAAAAACACGCCCGTCTCCATCCCGACGAGGTCGCTCTGGTGGAGATCAACCCCGCGAATCAGCCCGAAAGACACACCACCTGGCGGGAATACAATCTGATCGAGTCCGCAGGCTGTCAGCGCTACCGCCGCGAGCTGACCTGGCGGGACTTCGACGTCCGCGCCAACCGCTTCGCCAACCTCCTGCTCTCCCGCGGCGTCAAGCGGGGCGATAAGGTAGCCGTCCTGCTCATGAACTGCCTGGAGTGGCTCCCCGTTTACTTCGGCGTCCTCAAAGCAGGCGCCATCGTGGTGCCCATGAACTACCGCTACGCCTCCGACGAGATCAAGTACTGCCTGGAGCTGGCCGACGCCCGTATGCTGATCTTTGGCCCCGAGTTCACCGAGCGCGTGGACGCCGTCCTCCCCGAGCTGACCGGCATCACCGATTTCTTCTTCGTGGGCAAGGAGGACGAGTGCCCCGCCTACGCCTCCCGCTACAATAAGATGGTGTACTACTGCTCCACCATCGCCCCCGCCGTGGAGATCACCGACGACGACTACGCCGCCATCTACTTCTCCTCGGGTACCACCGGCTTCCCCAAGGCCATCCTCCACGACCACCGCGCTCTCATGGCCTCCGCCAAGACCGAGCAGGCGCACCACGGCCAGACCCGCGACGACGTATTCCTCTGCATCCCGCCCCTGTACCACACCGGCGCCAAGATGCACTGGTTCGGCTCTCTGGTGGCGGGCAGTAAGGCCGTCCTGCTCCGCGGCGTCAGCCCCGAGTGGATCCTCCAGGCCGTCTCCGAGGAGCGCGCCACCATCGTATGGCTCCTGGTACCGTGGGCTCAGGATATCCTGGATTCCATCGACCGCGGCGACCTCAAGATGGACGAGTACCGCCTCTCCCAGTGGCGTCTTATGCACATCGGCGCTCAGCCCGTGCCCCCCTCCCTGGTCAAGCGCTGGCAGGAGAAGTTCCCCGGCCAGGCCTACGATACCAACTACGGCCTCTCCGAGTCCATCGGCCCTGGCTGCGTCCATTTGGGCGTGGAGAACATCCATAAGGTCGGCGCCATCGGTATCGCCGGATACGGCTGGCAGACCAAGATCGTGGACGAGCGCCGCAACCCCGTCGCGCAGGGCGAGGTGGGTGAGCTGGCCGTCAAGGGCGACGGCGTGATGAAGTGCTACTACAAGAACCCTGATGCTACTGCTGAGATCCTCACCGACGATGGCTGGCTTCTGACTGGTGACATGGCCAAGGAGGACGAGGACGGCTTCATTTATCTGGTAGACCGTAAGAAGGACGTCATCATCACGGGCGGCGAGAACCTCTACCCCGTCCAGATCGAGGACTTTCTCCGCGCGTATGATAAGATCAGCGACGTGGCCGTCATCGGCCTGCCCCACGACCGTCTGGGCGAGATCGCCGCGGCCATCATCCAGGTCAAGGAAGGCATGACCTGCACCGAGGAAGAGATCAACGAGTTCTGCATGGCGCTTCCCCGCTACAAGCGCCCCCGCAAGATCATCTTCGCCGACGTGCCCCGCAACCCCACGGGCAAGATCGAAAAGCCCAAGCTCCGCGAGCGCTACTCCGCAGGCCGGCTGGTAGAGAAGGCCACCACGAATTGATTCCCTTCCCGTTTTTCGGGGGTTCTTCCCAACCCGAAGAATCCCCGAAAAAAAGTAAAAAAATTCGAAAAAACTTTTCAAAAACCTATTGACAAACGAATCGAGTTGTGCTATAATATCACCGTTGCAGAAAGCAACCCACTCACACGGGGGTATAGCTCAGTTGGGAGAGCGCTTGAATGGCATTCAAGAGGTCAGGGGTTCGACTCCCCTTATCTCCACCAAAACAAGCAAATCCGAACTGTTTCGTTACGACGGAACTGTTCGGATTTGTTTTTTACTTTGATTATCCATATTGAAACACACCGCCGAGAGCAACAAAACGTCACTCTCGGCGGCTTGTTGTTAAGCGGATGCATTTCCCCGTTAGGTAATCCATAAAAATAAATATTTGAATCTCTTTCTTCAATTTTTTACGAAAATATGGTATAATGAATACGAGTTAAACGCGCTTATTTACTGCAGACTGAATTATCAACCGCCTAATATATCGTGGTGTATAAATGCGTTTGTAGTCAAGTTAACGATTTGCTATATTTTATTTTTGCATATTTACTGCTATAATGTGATCAGAAAGAGTAGCTACGATCTTTCAATCAAATCATGAAAGAAGGAATGAATATGTTGAATTTTGGTCAGAAAATGAAAAAGCTGCGCACAGATGCAGGCTTGTCGCAAGCTATGCTTGCAGAACATATCGGGGTTTCGGTTCAATCTGTATCCAATTGGGAATGTAATAACACAATGCCGGATATCTCTCAAATCGTTCCGCTTGCAAGCATCCTT
>JAZQXS010000275.1:0-3711 GCA_045633025.1 Eubacteriales bacterium
GCGGCGGTCGCGTCGGAGCTTTTGTTCCATATTGTCCCTCCTTTTTTTGACCAATATCGGTTGCAATTTTCTTTATTTTATGCTATAATAGTCAAAAAGATTGTCCGTGATACTGGTCAACTTTAGAATAGGAGGCAAAAAATATGGTCTGCTGTATAACGGGACATCGCCCACAAGGCTCTCCTTTCCCAAGAGATGAAGCCGACGAGCGCTACATCCAATACAAAAAGATATTAGATGTGTTCGATAACCCCATTGGAGAATGTACCCGGGGATATAGAATCATGTAGGGACCGGCCTCCCGGACGGTCCGAAATATCTTTAGATTGCAAACATGTTTCAACATGGAGAACTCGGACCGTCGAGGACGCCGCTCCCTACAAAATAAGGTTATCGAACATGTCTATCATTCCAAAGCATCGAAACGCTTATTTTGAATGGATACGATATACTGACTCCGTAAAAAAACCGCACCCCGCAGGTCTTTTGACTCACGGGATGCGGTTTCTTCGTTATATTGCACAAGAAAATTGGGTGCTCCATCCATACCACCAAACGGTAATTGACGAAATCAGCCTGAAAACGCGGGATTTTGGCCTGTTTCGAGGGGGTCTGAAAATCGCCGTTTTCGGGATGTGTGCCGTTTTTGTGGAATCTGACGAGGCTTATACGAATCCTCAATCAAAATCTTGAATGCAAATTCTCCCAAACACCCCAGTGGGTAGGGACCCACGGTGCATGCCAAAAGCTCACCGTCAAACAGCAAGCCAAAACATAAAATAGCATTTTTTAAGTTTAGGGGATTCTTAAGGACCCTTTTCAAAGGGTCCTTAAGTCGCCGAAGGCACGCTTTCCTATTCAATGTTTTTATCAAGGATTCGTAGGGGTTTTATACTACTCCTCAATCAAAATCTTGAAGGCGAATCCGTTCTTGCGTTTTCCAAATGCCCCAGTGGGTAGGGATCCACGGTGAATGCCAATATCCGTCCGTCAAACAGCAAGTCAACACACAAAATAGTATGTATTTGAAAATTTAGGGGATTCTTAAGGACCCTTTTCAAAGGGTCCTTAATCTGCCGGAGGCATTCTCTCCATTCAAGATTTTATTCGTAAATTAGTATAAATTCCGCCAAGGCTCGAATTTGATCACCGTCAGCCAAGCCCTCGGAAGCGGCCGTCGCGCCGCCTGCGGCGATGCCGAGGTGCAGGGCGTACGCGTAGCCCTGCGGAAGTCCGGCCAGGAATCCCGCAACCATGGAATCTCCCGCGCCAACCGTGTTGACGGGGGTGACGGGGATCGCCGGAGCGCGGTGGCATCCACCCTCTTCATCTAAAAGGAGGGCGCCGTCTCCGCCCAAGGAAATCAGCACGTTACGGGCTCCTGCGTCTTGCAGAGCTTTGGCGGCGGCCTTCAGGTCATTTTCGGTGGGGAGGGGGTGTCCCGCCAGCGCCTCCAGCTCAGCGCGGTTGGGCTTGATGAGGAAGGGATGGTAGGGAAGGGTCGATGTGAGCGCATCTCCCTCGGTGTCCACCACGAAACGGATCCCGCGGTCGTCCAGCCTTTCCATGATGCGGCGATAAAGATCCTTGGGCAGGGAGGGCGGGATGCTCCCCGCCAACACCAGCGTGTCGCCCTCGATCAACCCGTCCAGTCGCGTCAAGAGGGTATCCAATGCCTCGGAGGATACGGAGGGGCCCGGCGCGTTGATCTCGGTCTCGGCTGAATCGGTGCCCAGCTTGATGTTGATGCGGGTTCTGCCCTCCGGAAGACGGACAAACGACGTGTGGATCCCGCGGCTGGTCAGCTCTGCCTCCAGCGCTTCTCCCGTAAATCCTGCGGTAAAGCCCAGGGCGGTGCTTTCAAGATGCAATTCCCGCAAAACGCAGGAGACGTTGATCCCCTTTCCGCCGTACTGGATATCGGCGTAGGCGGCGCGGTTGGTCTTGCCCTCGGCAAGGGAGGGGAGACGGACGACGTAGTCGAGCGCAGGATTCAATGTCAGGGTATAAATCATGGCAATACCTCTTTTACAAAGTTCTTGAAAAGGATGAAGGGGGAAACTTCTTTCAAGAAGTTTCCCCCACATATATGAGTGTCTTAATACTTATCCCGTATGCGCTTGCGCACAGCCAGGAAGGTGCCGCCTCCGATAAGGAAGGCCAGAATGATACCGCAGATGACGTAGATGGGCAGACCCACCTCAATGTCGGATTTCAGCTCTTCCCAAAGCTCGTTGAGCATGATGAGCTTTTCGCCGCTCATGTTCTTGTAGGAGGAGGTTTGTACCGAGTCGGTGCCGTACATCAGGTCGTAGGCGCCGTCCTTGATGCTGTTCATGTACTCGACGTACTCCTCGTTCTCCCGCACTGCGGTGTTAGGGGAGGCGTAGTAGGTGTACTCGGCGTTTGCCACAGCGGGAGCCTCGGTCAGCATGAAGTCAATGTAGCGTTCGGCAATCTCCTTGTTGTGGGAGGATTTGGGAATGCACATGGCGTCCACGTAGAGGTTTGTGCCCTCGCGGGGATAGAAGAACTCCAGATCCTCGTTGTTCTCGTACATGGCCAAAAAGTCGCCCGCGTAGTAGGCGGCGATGGCGGCGGAGCCGTTCTCCATTTTGTTGAAGATCTCGTCCATGACGTAGCCCTGCAGAACGGGCTTCTGCTCCTTGAGCTTTTCCAGCGCCAATCTCCAATCAGCCTCGCTGTCGGAGTTGACGTCCAGACCCAGGAAATACTGCGCCGTACCGAAGGCATCGCGGGAGTTGTTGAATTGCAGGATATTGCCGGTGTGCCGCTCGTCCCACATGATCTGCCAGGAGCCCAAGGCAGGGTCATCCTCGGACACCATAGACGTGTTGTAGATAATGCCGATCATACCGTACATGTAGGGAACGGAGTACTTGTTGTCGGGGTCATAGTAATCGAACGTGGCATCCTCGCCGAAGAAGGCGGCGTCGATATTTCCGATATGCGGAATGTTATCGAAGTTGAGCTCGGCCAGCATATCCTCCTCGATCATACGCTCGATCATGTAGTCGGAGGGAACCACCACGTCGTAGTTCACAGAGCCCGACGAGAGCTTGGCATACATGCTCTCGTTGCTGGAGTAGGTGGAATAGTTGACCTCAACGCGGACTCCGTAGGTCTCGTAGTACCAATCCTCAAACATCTCGTTGACGTCGAGGGATCCCTCGGAGCCGTCTGAGATGTACTCACCCCAGTTGTACACGTAGAGGGTCACGGTGTCCCCTTCCTTCGACGAGCAGGCGAACAGTCCCACCGCGGCGGGAAGGAGGATCAGCGCGATCAGCAAAACAGACAGGAAACGTTTCATCAAGACCGCCCTCCCTTCTTGCTTTTACGATCCGCCGCGGAGCCCGCGAAGTTGACCGCCAGCAGAATGACCAGAATGACTGCCACGATGAGGGCAGACAGGGCGTACATACTGAATTTGACGTTGTGCGCCGTCTGGTTGTAGACGTAGAGGGGGAGTGTCTGGAAGTTGGGGGAGCTGACGAAATGGCTGATGACGAAGTCATCCAGCGAGAGGGTAAAGCTCATCATGAGACCCGACACGATGCCGGGGATGATCTCGGGAAGCTCTACCATGAAGAACGCGCGGGAGGGGGTGCAGCCCAGATCCTGCGCCGCCTCGGACAGGGACTTGTCCAACTGCTTGAAGCGGGGGAGGATGGAGGTGATGACGTAGGG